>JAYUFF010000681.1:0-12032 GCA_043738825.1 Schlesneria sp. | reverse complement strand
GTTCCGCGCGACGTGACCTATCTCGACAACCGAGGCCGCCCGCGCTTCGTCATCGAAGCCGGGCAGCCGATTGCCGAGTTGTGCGGATGATGACTTGGGCGGAATTGGCAGAAAGATTGGTGGTAGAAAGATGGCCGGTCACAGGACATCGCCGTAATTCCATTTTTCTGTCAGACATTTTTCTGTCATCACAATTGATTGCGGCTCATCAACTCAGCAGCCACGCGGACGGATTGGCGATGGCGTTCACCACATCTTGCAGGAATCGGGCGGCGGGTGCTCCATCGACGATGCGGTGATCGAAGGTGAGGCTCAGCGTCAGTTGCTGCCGCGCGGCGATCTGGCCGTCGTCGAGCGCGACCGGTTCACGGCGGATGGCTCCCAGTCCGAGAATGGCCACTTCGGGGAAGTTGATGATCGGCGTGAAGGCGTCGATTCCGAATGCGCCCAGATTCGTGATCGTGAAGACGCCGCCCTGCATGTCGGCGGCGACGAGCTTACCGGCGCGAGCCTGCTCGGCGAGTCGTCGCGATTGACCGGCCAGTTCAGTGAGCGACAGCCCTCCCACATTGCGAATGACCGGGACGAGCAAGCCCTCCTCCGTATCGACCGCCAGGCCGAGATGCAGTTCATCGGCGGCAGGCAGAACGATCGCGTCCTCATCCCAACGACTGGCAAGCAGCGGATGCCGCTTGAGAACCTCGGCCACGAGCTTGGTGATGATGTCCTGATAACTGGGGATCGGTGTCGAACCACCCACCGATTTGAATTGCTCGCGCAGATTGACGAGATTCGTGGCATCTCCCTTCGTCGTCAGCGTGACGGGAACCGTCTGCTGACGACTGGCGACCATGCGCTGAGCAATGACCCGACGACGACTCGTGAGAGGAAGTCGTTGACCAAGGCTGGCCGTGCCACTGCTTGGCCGCTTTGGGACAAGCAGTGCGGAGGTGGAGTTGGCTTGCGGCTCGCACTGCTTCTCCGGAGACTCCGAAGCAGTGGCACTTCGCGCAACAGCGACTCGAACGTCGCTCTCTCGAACTCGTCCGCCAGCTCCGGTGCCGGACAAGCGGGTCCAGTCGATCCCCAACTCGGAAGCGACCCGCCGCGCGCGGGGACTGGCAAAGGCCGTCTGCGCACCGGGTGCCACTGGCGGCGGCTTTGGGCCGCCAGTGTCTTTGAGGAACACTGGCGAGCGAAGCCCCTCGCCAGTGGCACCCGATGATGGCGAAGGACTCGCACGGTGGACATCAGCCGGCATGACGCGGCCTCCGGGACCGGTCCCGGCAAGCTGGGACAGAGCAATTCCCGCTTCCCTCGCCAACCGCCGAACCGAGGGTGCGGCAGCGGGCGGCAATGATGAGTCAACCGGTGCCGGGCTGTCGGTCTGCGTCGTCGCTGCCACGCCCGGCGTCGGCTCACCCGCCGCGACGAGATAACCGACGACGGCTCCGACCTTGAGCACGCTGCCGGGCTTTGGTCCCGTGGGCGAGATTCTCAGGATCCCTTCATCGACCGCCTCGATGTCCTGCGAGGCTTTCTCGCCCTCCAGTTCAAACACGGCATCGCCGCGTCGCACGAGGTCGCCGTCTTTTTTCAGCCAGCCGACGAACGTCCCTTCCTCCATCGACCAACCGAGACGCGGGATCACGATTTCGTGGGCCATGATGATTCCTAAAGCGGGCGATGTGGTGCGTCGTGGGGTAGGTTTTCAACCTGCCCGGTCATGAGCGGCGGCTGATTTCGAGTGAAGCACGGACAGGCAAAGGCTTCGCAATCTGACGGGCAGGTTGAAAACCTACCCTACGACTGCGCTTACTCCTTCACCAGCGAACGAATCGCGTCCGCGATCATTGCAGCAGTCGGCACGACGGCGGCTTCGAGCGGCGGGCTGTACGGGGTGGGCGTGAAGACTCCGGTCAGGCGACGGATCGGGGCATCGAGATCATTGAAACCGGCGTCGGTGACCTGAGCCGCGATCTCGGCCGCGAAGCCGCAGGGAGCGGGCGGTTCATCAACGATCAGCAGGCGGCCGGTTTTGGCGACCGATTGCAGGATCGTGTCGGTGTCGAGCGGCGAGACCGTGCGCGGATCGACCAGCTCGACCGAGATGCCGTCGCGTTCGAGTTCCTCGCACACCGACAGTGTGAGATGCACCATCCGAGCGAGCGCGACGACGGTGACGTCTCGCCCCGAGCGAACGACAGCCGCGCGGCCGAATTCGATTTCGTAGTCCTCCGTCGGGACGTGGCACTTCGTCGTGAGGATCTCGCGGTGTTCGAGGAACATCACCGGGTCGTCACACCGCAGCGCGTGCTTCATCAGCCCCTTCGCGTCGTAGGCGTTCGACGGCACGACGACTCGCAGGCCGGGGACTTGGGCATACATCGCGTAGTAACTGCCTGAGTGATGCGTCGCCGCCGAGTGACCGATGCCAATGCAGCCTCGCAGCAGGACGGGCATCTTCAAACGACCGCTCGACATGTACTGCATCTTGGCGATCTGGTTCACGATCTCGCCGATTGAGTCGAGGATGAAGTCGGCAAACATGAAGTCGATCACCGGCCGGGTCCCCGTCATCGCCGCACCGCCTGCGAGTCCCACAAACCCGCGTTCGGAAATCGGCGTGTCGCACAGCCGCTCGGGACCGTATAGGTCGTACAGCCCGGTCGTCGTCTTGAAGTTGCCGCCACGAATCCCGATCCCCTCGCCCATGACGAAAATCTTCGGGTTGACGGCCATCTCTTCGGAGAGGGCTTCGTGAGTCGCTTGGGTGAAGGTGATGAGGCGCGTTGGATCGCTGGAGGATGGGCACTCTTGCCCGTCCGCGTTTGAAGAGGGACGGGCAGGAGTGCCCATCCTCCGCGGCGCGTACACATTTACCGCCGCCGTCGCCGCTTCAGGTAACGGGCTGCTTTCCGCGAACTGACGCGACTCAGCCACCAGCGCGGTGATCTCGGACTCAACCTGCTGAAGCTGTGCTTCGGCGATGCCGAACTCGGTCAGCAGCCGTTGCCGCAGCGAGGCGATCGGGCAGCGAAGTTTCCACTCATCGACCTGTTCGCGGGTGCGATAGGTGAAGTCGCCCATCCCTTCGGCATGAGCTCGCGTGCGATACGTCTTGCACTCGATGAGCGTCGCGCCGCCTCCTGATCGGGCGCGGGCCACCGCCTCGCGGGCGACTTCCGTGACAGCCAGCACGTCGTTGCCATCGACCTCGAAGCCGGGCAGGCCGTAGTGGGCCGCTCGACGTCCGACGTGAGGACTGCCGCTGGAGTACGAGAACGGCACCTCGGTCGCGAACTGGTTGTTCTCGCAGATTAACAGGACCGGCAGCTTCCAAATGCCGGCCATGTTCAGCCCCTCGTGGAATGCACCGTTGTTGACGGCTCCGTCTCCGAAGAAGGCCGCCGCGACTCGACCCGTCTTCATCAGCTTCGAGCTGTACCCGCCGCCGCACGCCTGCAGGATGCACGGACCGACGATGCCGCTCGTCCCCATCATGCCGATCTCGGGCGAGAACAGGTGCATCGAACCGCCCCGTCCGCGCGAACACCCGGTCGCCCGGCCGAACAACTCGGCCATCAGTTCCCTCGGCGGCATCCCCTTCGCCAGCGCGTGCCCGTGCCCGCGATGCGTGCTGAAGATCGGATCGTCGTTCGTCAGATGTGTACACACGCCGGTCGAGATCGCCTCCTGCCCGACATAGGTGTGACACGCCCCGAAGATGAGGCCGCGCTGGTGACAGCGGGCCAGTTCCTCCTCCGTGTTGCGGATGATGAGCATCGTGCGGAAGAGGGAGAGAAGTTGGTCGTTGGTCATGGGTCTCTTTCACAGGGACGGCGAAGGATCGACAGGGCAATTCCAATCGTGGCCGATGTCCGGCATAATCACATCCGGCCGTAGTTCCGCCAATCTCAAACAACAGGTCCGCACGATGATTGCCGCTCAGCCAAAAACATTAACCGCGATGAGGTACGAAACCGAAGTCGGTCTCGAAGGAAAGCTGGAACTTCGAGTGCCGCTGTCTGTCGGTGATCGCGTGGTGGTGTTCGTGATTCCCGAGTCAGCGGAGTCGTTCCAAGATTTGACGATGGCCGCTCAGAGCAGTCTCGATTTCTGGGACAACCCGCTCGACGATGAGGACTGGAACGATGCCTAAACAGGGCGATCTCGTCTTGATCCCGATCCCGTTTACGGACCTGACCTCCCAGAAACGGCGACCCGTCATCGTCATTTCCAACGACGCCTATCACCGGTTGCACGGTGACGTTGTCGTCGTGGCCATGACTTCCAACCCAACTCAGACACCGTATTCCTTCACCCTCAACTCGAACGATCTCGTGACCGGCTCGCTGAATCGCCCCGGAACGGTTCGAGTCGACAAGCTCTACACGCTGGCCAGTTCGCTGATCGTGAAGACCTTCGCCCAAGTCAATGACGCCACGCTGAATCGCATTCGCGCGTTGTTGATGGAACTCACGAAGAGTTGAAGTCGTCGCTGGTCGATCATCCGGCTGCGTCATTCGACAAATCTCCGCGTTGATATACCTCGCACGACCATGAGTGAGACGTTTAGCCCCGACGCCAACGGCGTGGGAGCGAAGGGGGCGACACGTCGATTGCGCCCACGCCGTTGGCGTTGGGGCTAAACGTGGAAATATCTCACTCATGACCGTGTGCGGTATAACCTTACTTCTCGGCCCGAAACGACTGTACCACGCGCTGCTCGTGCCCCGGCGTGCCACCAGCATTCATCGCCATGTTGCCGCCGTCCAGTGGGATGATCGCGCCGGTGATCCACTCGGAAGCATCGGAGGCGAGCAGCACCGCCAGCCCCATGATGTCGCGCGGCTGGCCGAGCCGTCCGGCGGGAATCCCCTTGAGAAACCGACCTTCGAGAGTCGGATCGGCTTCCATGCGCGTGGTCAGGCTCGGGTTGACGACCTGCGCTGGAGTAACGCAATTCACCCGGACGCCGCGATGGCTCCACTCGGTACTCAGTTCGCGAGTCATCTGCACGACCGCCCCCATCGCCATGCTATAGGCGATGTGTCCGCGACCGAGTGCCGTCGTGCTGGCGAGCGACCCGATGTTCATGATCGAACCTCGCCCCTGCGCCAGCATCCGCCGCCCTGCTTCTTGGCACATCGCAAATCGACCGACCACGAGGTTCTGAAACACTCGATACAGATCGTCGATCGCCAGATCTTCCGGCTTGGCGAGATGCCCGTCCCCGGCGATGTTGCCGAGAAAATCGACACGCCCAAACTCGGCATCGACCTGAAGGAACAACTCGCGAATCGCGGCCGGGTCGGAAACATTCGTGTTCGCGGACAGAGCCTTCCGACCCATCGACCGGATCTGTGCGGCGGTCGCTTCGGCACCGTCCAAGTTCCGGTCAACCAGCATCACATGCGCCCCAGCTTCCGCGACAGCCAACGCCGTCGCTCGGCCCATTCCCTGCGCGGCCCCCGATATCACTGCGACTCGATCAGTCAGATCAAACAGGCTCATGGAATCCTTTGCCGTACCTTTGGAGTGCGGAGGCTCGACTCCGCTTTGGATTTTTGCTTTTCAACACCGATCGGAAAGACCGACATCAACGCCGCCACGCGATCAAGAATGCCGCACAGCGGCAAAGCGGAGTCGAGCCTCCGCACTCCAAATCAACTCCCAATGATCCGTGGCCAGACCTTGACGATCTCCGGCCAGATCTTGAAGCAGAACACCAGCGCCATCAAGCCGAGATAGAATACACCGCAACCGAAAACTCCCGCCGAGTGATACCAGCGCGGCCTGAGTTCGCGGGGCAACAGTGTCTGGTTGATCCACAGCAGTTGAAACGACGTGACACCGAGTGCCAGGTTGTTGCAGTTGGCGATGAAGTCGGTCATCAACCTCGGAGCGTTGCTGAAGAGGTACGCGCAGACGAATGACCACAGCACGTAGCTGCCGAGGATCGTGTAGTAAATGTATTTGACCTGATGCGCCTGCATGGATTCCCGTACGCGGCGATTGGCCGACCAGATGGCGTCAGTCCAGCGGCGGCTGAAGTCATCGACGATCGACATCTGGCTGGGGAGCATCACCATCAGGCCCGTGAAGATCGCGGCGATCCACAACACCTTCCCAATCACGGGCGAGAACCCCGCGTTCCGCAGCCCGTCGGCCGTGATGAGTGCCTGAGCCATCCCCGCCTGCTCATAGGTGATCGTCGAGTATTGAGCGAACTGCATCGACAACAGCGCCGGCAGCGCCATTCCCATGAAACAGCCGGGGCCCCAGACGATGAGCTGATCGGTCAGCACATACCGCCACCAGCCTCGCCACCGGCGCAGGTTGTCGGCCGTCAGTTCAAACACTTTGCCGACGTGGCTGAGCGTCACGCTGCGACCACCGATCGCGCTGGGGATCGCACCAACCTGGCTCCCCATGCCCCATCCCTTGTCACGGACGAAGTTCGAGTACGTCGAGTTCGACAGCCCGCCCCCTCCGGCATAGCCCGCGAACGCGCCGATCACGATCAGGCTGGAGGTGGACATCACCGGCCACTCGCCGTGCTCCCACCAATACAGGAAGCCGTTCACGACGACTTCCTTGTTCTGTTCGGCATTTTGCAGTTCAGGAGGTGCGAGAACCGGGACGTTGCCAATCTTCACGAACCCGCTGAAGACATTCCACCAGCTCTCCAAACTGACGCAGAACACGCCCAACGCGAGGCAGAAGCCGAGCACAACGACGACCTTCACGGTCATCACGCCCTGCAGAACGTTGTAGACCTTGCCACCCAGCAACACCGGCACGGCGACTCCAAGCAAACAGGCGTAGGCCAGAGGCGTAATGAGCCAGCGGTCCGCGTCGGTGGGCGGTCGGTCCAGAATGAGCGAAGCAATCAACGCCGCTCCGTGAGTCGATAGTCCGGGGACGAGCGCCGCCACGTTCATCGTCAGCATCAGCCCGACCCAAAAGCTCGGCCCCGGTTTGCAACGCATGAAACCGGTGAAGACCGGCTCACCGCAGTACAGCGCATAACGTCCGCATTCGAGGTTGTAGAAGATCTGAAAGATGATGGCCGCGGTCGCGATCCACATCAGCCCGCCGCCGTACTTCGCCGTGACCGCCGGGCCGTACAGCCACTCACCCCCGCCAATCTGAATCCCCATCATGACGATGCCCGGCCCAATGAAGCTGGCCCAGTTCTTCCACGAGAGCGGCTTCGGTTCGGGCAGTTCAGCGGTTGTCCACGGAGGTAGAGAGTTCGAGTCACTTGTCATTGGTCATCAGTCATTCAGTGGTAGAGTCGATCATGAATCGTTCATTGAGACAGCCAATGCTCAACTTCGTCACTCCAAAACAATGGCCCGTCCCGGTCCGCCGTGGCAGTCGCGGATCTTGAGCGGGGCGAACAGGAAGTAGCCTCCGGAGGAAACCTTGCCGACATTATGCAGGAACTCGACGCCGACCATCTCTCGGCTGCCGAGCGTCCAATACGTCATGAGGGCTTGCTTCGGGTTCACTCCACCGAGGTCCGGAGCATCGGTGGCGACGCAGCGAATCCCCTTGCTCTTGAGGTAGACAATCGCATCGGGGCCGGGGGCGGGCCAGCCTTCGCTCTTGCCGCTGAGTGGATCGGACCAGACGCCGGTGTCGTTCGGCTGAGGCTTGTAGTGTTGGTCGAGATGCCCGGTGTGGAACAACACAACGTCACCGGCCTTGAGGTCTCCGCTCTGCTTCTCGAACGCTTGAATGTGAGCCAGCGTGATCTCGGGCGAGGCGGGCCACGATTTGGAATCGGTGGTGCCCACGAGCGACCTCACGTCGATGGCTCGCACCGGTCCGCTGGTCCAAGCGAGCGGCACTAGGTCGGTCGTCATCGAACTGGTGCCGCGCGGGCCGTACTTCTTTTCATAGTCGATCAGCCAGCCTCGCACCTCGGGCGAATACGCCGGCTTGGCCCCTTCCGGCGGCAGCGCGAATGACGGTGGCACCAGATGCGTTCCGGCCATTGAGTCCATCAGGTGCGTGTGATGCCAGAGGTCGAGGTACTCGGAGTACAGGAAGTCGAGCTTGAGATAGACCTGCCGATGATTGCCGGTGCCGATCCCCGGCGACGTGACCGGCAGGTTCGGAGCGAGCGTCGGCGAGAGGTCGATCGCCCGCTTGTTCTTCGCCGCGTCGATCAGTCGCTTCGGCAGCTCACCACCGACAACCGAGAACGCTCGCCCTTCGCTATATGGAGCTCCCTGATGCTTCGGACCCATCATGCAGTAAAAGGCACCGGTCGATGGCAAAGCTCCCAAGTTCGTCGCGCTCTCGGTCCAGATCATGCCGTGCTTGAGTCCCGCGTAGTGCGTCGGCTCGGCCAGATCAGGCAGCGGCCCCATGCTCGCGCTGTCGGTGCCGAGCGTCATCACGCCGCGAGTCGCCAAGAATTCCATGCACTCCGGATTCGGATCGGGGAAACCCGGAGACTTGCGATCCAGCGCGTCGGCGATGAAGCGGCTCCCCTCGGGAAACGGCCGGTAGTATTTGTCGGAGTACTCGCTGCGGAAGAGGACAACGTCGCCGAATCGCAGGCGGCGATGCTGCTTCTCGAACCGCTCGACATGCTCGGGCTTGACGAGCGGGCTGACTCCCTTCGCCGCCTGATCGAGCAGGTCGCGCACATCGACCACGCACGCCTCGCCGCCGAACTGCCACGCTTCAATCTTGTCGGTGTAGGCCAGGCCGAGCGGCCCGGACTTCTCCCGCTTGAGATCCGGCCGGGCGACCGAGTGCGGCGGCACATCCAACTGCGTCCCGGTGTTGCCGTCGATCAGCAGCACGTCAATGTTGTAAGCCGAGTCCGGCCCGATGACGCGCTGATGAGTGATCTGAAACCTCGGAAATGGAGCCGACGGCCACGTGCAGGGAAACTCCGGAGCGATGAGCAAGGAATGATCGACGAATCTTGTCGCATCGTTCGATTGAGCGGTCACTTCGCAGGCACAAGCCGCCACGAGCAACATCACACCGAACCATATTTGCCAACGATGAACGGCGGGAAGCTGATTGAACAAGATCACGTACTCCTCGGTTAGTCTTCAGTCATTCATTCCTGTTCAGCGGCTCGACCACAAACAGCTACTTGGCACGGCGGTGAGGTGCGGGGCCTCGTTCAGCGGCGTTCGTCCGGCGTCGAAAACGCGACCAAATTCCATACTCAATCAAGAAAACGAGCCAACAGCCAATGATGAACGGCCAGCAATTCAAATGTGTCCCCCAACCAAGATTTATTATTGGAAAACCACCCATTAGGGCTGACAGTACACAGACTAAGGCCCCACTAAAAAGGCGACCCACGGTGTTGTCGAAGAGACCCGTGTCGCAACCATCACACCAATATATGCCCGCCACGAAGCCACCTGCAAAGTATGCCCCAATGCCGGTGAAAAATACCGCCTTTGCCCAACGTCGCATTTGGTCCATCCTTCCAACAAGCGGTTTGTAGCGCCCCAAGTACGCTGTGTGTCTGTGCCGCCGAATGAGGCTTCGCCTCAGACCAATGATTACATTTCCAACTCCACCCCATACTCCTTCGCCACCACTTCCAACTTCGCAATGACATCCGGAGGCAACGCGATCCCCTCCGTCTGCGCGCGTCGCAACAAGATTCCTTCTCGCTCGCCGGGGAGGAGGACTCGTTCAACGCCGTCGGCCGTGGCGGCGGAGTGAATCTCGTCGATGAGTTTTCGCAGACGCTGCTTGAATTGCTCGGGAGGAATCATCGCCGCGATGTCGATCGCAATGAACGACGCATTGTGCCGGGACGGTTGCGAGGTGTCGTCAAACATCCAACTGCCGATCTCCCACGTGATGCGGCCGCCGGGCAGGATCCCCGACAGGATCTCGCACCACAGTCCGAAACCGTAGCCCTTGTGCCCGGCCATCGGAGCCAACGACGCTTGGTACGGATAGAGACTGCCATCGGTGGTCGGCTTGCCATCGAGACCGATCAGCCACGTCGGCGGGATCGGTTCGCCTCGCTGATGCGCCGCGTAGACCTTGCCTCCTGCAACTGCCGCCGTTGCCATGTCGAGAATGATTGGATCGCCGTCTCCGACCGGGATGCCGTACGCAATCGGGTTACTTCCCAACACCGCGCCGCGCGAACCGGGGGCCGCAACGCTGGGCATGTCGTTGCCGGTAATCATCCCGATCAAGCCTTCGCGCGCCGCGAGGACCGCGTAGTAACCGGCCGCACCGATGTGCCCCGTGTTCGTCAACCCGACATACGCGATGCCAACTTGCTTCGCCTTCGCCATCGCCGTCCGCATGGCAAACACGCTGCCGACCTGACCGAGGGCCGACTCCCCGTCGATGATCGCCCAGCCAGGTTCTTCACGTTCGATGCGCGGAGCGGCCGTCGCCCGATACCCGCCTCCCTTGAGCCGGTTGAGATACCCGCCCAGCAGCTTCGTGCCATGCGTGAAGACACCCATCGCGTCGGTCGTGACGAGCGCGTCCGCAGTCGTCTCCGCGTCCTTGCGAGACAGGCCGACCTTCGTCAGGGCGGCGATGCAGAAGTTGGTGAGGGCTTCGATGGAGATCGTCATGTCTGCTTCCGATAGAACTCGACTGTCATCCGCACGCCCTCTTCCAATGTCGTCGCCCGCCAGTCGGGAAAGAGTTCCGAAATGTAGTGCGGCTTCGGCGGGATGTTGGACGGGATCGACGGGCCATCGACAGTGATCCGCGAACCCGCACCGGGGACGACTCGATCGATGACGCTGACGAACTCTTCGGTCGTGGCGAGTTGGCTCGGCAGATCGACGACGGTCGCACCGCGCGGCGTCTCCAGCGCCGATTGAACGAACGCGCGGGCGACATCTTCAACGTAGTCGTAGCCGACTCGGCCGGTGTAGTTGATCGAGTACGATTCGCCCAACGTCGCCGCCCGACACGCCTGCGACGGACCAGCGGTCAGACCCACGGTTCGCTCCGGCCCGTAAGCGACATGCGGTCGAATGCCAACCGATGCGATGCCGAAGTGTCGCCAGTACTGCTCGGCGATCGAATCAACCGCCATCTTGAACGCCCCGTAAAACGACGGCGGCCGGTTGTCAGCGGCCGTCAGACCGAGCGAATTGTCGTCCGCCTCAGGACCGTAGACCGCGTAGGAACTGGCATACGAAATCCCCTTGATCTGTCCGGCACAAGCCCGGGCCAGTTCAAACAAGGCGACGCTCCCCAGCACATTAACCTCGCATCCGGCATACGGATCCTGCTGACAGTTCGGAGTCAGCAGCGCGGCGAGATGAATGATGTGCGAGACGCGTTGTTCGTCGGCTGTCCGTTGCAACAGTCCGCGATCCAGCAAACTCCCCGCGACGAACGCGACGTTCGCGGCGTCGCTCCCGAGAATGCGCTGCCAGCGTTCGTCGTTCTTCTGCACGTCAAACACTACCGGCCGCAATCCGCGCGACAACAACTCGCGCAGCACCCAAGTGCCAATGAATCCGCCGCCGCCTGTTACCAGAACCGAATCGCCCATCATGCCCTCGCTCGTCAACTCGAACTACATTTCTATAACGAGGCTCGCCTCAAACCAAAGTAGCCATCATCGCTCCGCGTGATGAGCCTTTCTCGGGAAGACGCTTGATACCAAAAGGCTCATCACGCGGAGCGATGATGGCTACTTTGAAAACCCGCCGCAGGGGATCAGGACCGAATCGCTCATCGCGCCTCCGACAGTCTGCCACTCGACCCAATGACTAACGACCAACCCCATTCACCACATTCGGCAACAGCTCCCCGCGCAATGCCATCGCCGCGAGATTGGCCGCCGTTTCGCGCAGCTTCCGCACGGCCGGGACGCTGCACGAGGCAATGTGCGAGGCGACGATGACGTTGTCCATTTTCAGAATCGGATGATCGGCGGGGATCGGTTCGGGAGCGAACACGTCGAGCGCGGCGGCTGAGATGTGGCCGCTCTGCAACGCCTCGGTCAGCGCGGCGGAATCGACGAGATCACCACGCGCCACATTGAT
>JAYUFF010000680.1:0-4542 GCA_043738825.1 Schlesneria sp. | reverse complement strand
GGAAGATCGAAGTGGCGAGCCATGTACGATTCCCACAGCCGGTGCGAACGAACGACATCCTGCGCGAGTCGGCGTCCCGCATCGGTCAACTCGTCGAGCGAAGACGTTGACTGAATGAGAGCCTTCCGCAGCAGTCGAAGTCGCGCGAACCACGCGATCCAACTCGCACGAGGTTCGCTCAGTTGTTGCTCGACCCTCAACCCTCGACTCTCAACCTTCGACCCTTCTTCCCGGCGATACAGCCGACCGAGCAAGTCTTCGCTGGCGATGCGGACTTGCAGACGCAGCCGGTCCAACATGGCTCGTATCAGTCCCTGCCGGGGGCTGGCGATGACGGCGAGCAGGAACAGGCCGCCCGTCGTGACGGCCATCATGCCGGCGGTGCTGGCGTCGTCGATGCCCAGCAGGCCGACGCGCGAACAGATCATCGACGGAAGCGTTAGCGCGCCGACATGGCCCAGTACCGCGCCGACGCCCGCAATGAGCGGCGCAAGAATCAGCAGCAGCGACAGACGATCGGTCAGCAATCGCGCTGTGGCGGCTGGCACGATCAGCATCGCGATGACGAGAATCGCTCCGACCGACTCGAACGCCGCCACGACCGTCGCCGCCGTGACCGTCATCAGCGCCAGCGAGACCCAGCCCGCGCGCAGTCCGAGCGACGTGGCCAGCTCCGGATCAAATGTGGCCAGTCGCAGCTCCTTGAAGAACACCAAGACCAGCAGTCCGTTGAGCAACAGCATCGTCCCGTTGACGATCGCTCCGCGCGGGATGCCAGTACCGGCCAGCGTATCGGACGCGGTCGTCTCCAGATTGCCGTACAGCACACAGTCGGCATCGACGTGCGCGCGATCGGCGAACAACCGGATCAGCAACAGTCCCAAAGCGAACATCGACGTGAAGACGACTCCGAGCGCGGCGCTCCGTTCCAGGCGGCCCCAACGCTGGATCAACTCCGTCAGCAGTGCGGCCAGCACACCGGAGATCGCCGCGCCGAGGAACAGCACCGTCTGACGACGGGCAACGCGCGACAAGTCGTTCATTGAATCGTGGGATTGCTTTGTAGGGTGGGCAGTGCCCACCGCGTTACCCTGCAAATTGGTGGGCACTGCCCACCCTACGTCTATATCCGACTGTTCCAGCCAGTTCACACCGAGGAACGCCACGACAATCCCCGGCAGCACGGCATGACTGAGCGCGTCCCCGAGCAAACTTTGCCGACGGAGCAACAGCCACGTTCCCGGCAGCGCACACGCCATCGCGGCCAACGCTCCCGTGACGGCAATCCACGTATCAAAGCCTCGCCAGTCGGAGAGGAGGCGGAGAAATTCGCCGATCATGGGGCGACCTCCCCCAACGAGTGCGGGCTGACCGGCACTTGAACCTGCGCGGTGTCTTGGGCGAGCAGCGCCTCCAGTTGGGCAATCAGTTCGGGTTCGAGGACGTGTTCGATTTGATCGGCCGCCCGATCGACTCGGCTGGGGGCGAGGTCCGCGAAGTGAATCAGATACAGCTCCCACAACCGGTGGTTTCGCGCGGCACGCCTGGCTTGGCGCGATCCTTCATGGGTGAGGCGGAAGTGATTCTCGGCATCGAGCCGGATCAAACCGTCTCGCTGTGCGGAAGCCAGCACGTGGGACAGCCTCGCCGCCGACCAGGTTCTCGTCGCCAGCAGAGCCTCGCGCGAGATCGGCTGCGTCGTGAGATCGGCTTCGTGGATTGTAGGGTGGGCTGTGCCCACCGCCTGTGACGACTCAATGGTGGGCACAGCCCACCCTACGGACTCTCGACTTTCGACGATCTCAAAGCAGGCTCGCAACAGATCGATTTCACCGATGTGGCGGTGCGAGTCGCGTTGTTGCAGCCAGTGCCACAGGACGCCGCGTCGTGTCCCGAAGAGCATGCTCACCGCGAAGGCGGTTGTTCCCGCGAGCACGATCACTGCTCCGGCCGCCAGTCGCGGAACGACGGCACTCACCAAGATACCCGCTGCGGCGCTGGTCGCTCCGATGACGCCCGATGCGATCGTCATCGGCCCGAGGCGATCGGTCCAGAACCTTGCGGCAGTTGGAGGAATGATGAGCTGAGCCACGACGAGCAACAGTCCGACACTCGGCATTCCGATGACGGTGACGGCCACGACGAGTGCCGTGAGCAATAGATCGAGCCGCGTCACGGGCCAGCCGAGCACGGCGGCATAGGATTCGTCGAAGCAGAGCAGCGAGAACTCTTTGAACAGCGCGAAGCAAATGGCGAGAATCACGCTGCTCGCGATGGTGATGGACACCACGTCGCCCGCCGTCAGCGCGGCGGCCTTGCCGAACACGAACTCGTTCAGCCCCGCACTTCCCGTTGGCAGCCGCTGCACAATTGTCAGCAACACCACGCCGAAACCGAAGAACACACTGAGCACGATCCCCAGCGCGGCGTCCTCCTTGATGAGACGGATGCGTTGGAGCAGCTTCGCGCACAGCAGGCCGCTCGCCGCGCCGACGCCCGCGCCGGCCAGCAGCCACGGCGGCGACTTGCCCGTTCCCGGCGCGAGTGCCTCCAAAATTAGATACGCCAGCCCGATCCCCGGCAGCGCCGCATGGCTGGCCACGTCTCCGACAAGAGCCTTCTTCCTCAACAGCATGAACGACCCAACGACACCGCCACACGCTCCGAACATCACCGTGCCGAGCAACACAATGCGCGTGTTGTAGTCTTGCAGCAGGAGGACTCGCAGGAGTTGGTCGGTCATTGCCTGGCTCACTTCCCGCTCATGCGTTGTCCGACCTGATCGAGCAGCGCCAACTTGCCGCCGTAGGTGCGACGCAGGTTCTCGGCGGTGAAGACTTGCTCGACCGGACCGCTCGCGATCCGACGCATGTTGAGCAGCAAGACCTCGTCAAAGTACTCGGCCACGGTTTGCAGGTCGTGATGCACGACGAGCGCCGTCTTACCAGCCGCTCTCAGTTCGCGCAGCAGCTCGACGATCGCCCGTTCCGTTGCCGCATCGACGCCTGCGAACGGCTCGTCCATCAGATAGAGATCGGCCTCCTGCACGAGCGCCCTCGCGAGAAAGACTCGCTGTTGCTGGCCACCCGAAAGCTGGCTGATCTGCCTCGACGCGAACTCGGCCAAGCCGACTCGTTCGAGTGCCGCCAGAGCCTGCTGCCGATACCGGCGAGAGACCGGCTGGAACCAGCCGATCTTGCGATACAGTCCCATCGCGACGACTCCGAGCGCGTCAATGGGAAAGTCCCAATCAACACTCGTCCGTTGCGGTACGTAGCCGATGCGCGACCGCATCTCTCGATAAGGCTTCCCAAAAAACGTGACATCACCCGATGCACACGGCACCAGTTCGAGGGCCGCTTTGATGAGCGTGCTCTTCCCCGCCCCGTTCGGCCCGACGATCGCCACGAGCTTGCCCGCCGGCGCGTCATAGTCCACATCCCACAACACGGGCCGACGCTGATAGGCGACGGTCATGTCGTGGATCGAGAGCGGTGACGAGGCGGGAGGGCTGCTCATGCGCGGCGGCCTCGTTCGCAGATCGCCAACATCAGGAAGAGGAAGTGAGAAGTGAGAAGTGCAAAGTGCAAAGTGCAAAGTGAGAAGAATGAGCTTCGCGCGTCCTTCCCTTCACTTTGCACTTTGCACTTGTCACTTGTCACTTTGCACTCTCCCGCTTTGGTACGCGATGCCTATTTGTCGCCAAGCTTCCCGTGAAGTCCCTTCTCGGGCGCGTCGCCTCCGAGGGCGCGCGTGATCAGCGTCGCGTTGTGGTCGATCATGCCGATGTAGGTTCCCTCGTAGGTTCCCGCGTTCCCCATCGCGTCGGAGAAGAGTTCGCCGCCGACGCGGACCGTCACGCCGCGCGAGGCGGCTCCCTCGATGATGGGCTGGATGTTCTTGGCGTTCACGCTCGACTCGACGAAGATCGCCGGCAGCTTTCGCTCGACGAGGAAATCGACCAGCCGATTGACGTCCAGTACCGTGGCCTCGGCTTCGGTGGAGACTCCTTGCACCGACTTCACCTCAATCCCATAGGCTTGCGAGAAGTAGCCGAACGCATCGTGAGCCGTCACCAGGACGCGCTGCGGCTTGGGGATCGAGGCGATTGATTTCTTGACGTACTCGTCGAGCTGCGTCAGCTCCTTGCGGTAGGCGGTTGCGTTCCGGTGGTACTCGTCGGCATGAGGCGGATCGAGTTTGGCGAGCGATTCGGCAACGTGCTCGACGCACTGGCTCCACAGGCTCACGTCCATCCAGACATGCGGGTCGTGGTGGCCCGCGAACTCGGGGGGCGTTCGCAACGAGGCCGCGTCGATGCGTTCGGTTACGGTGAAGACCGACTTGCCCCTGCGAGCCAACTGCTCGAACGTCTCCGTCATGCGTCCTTCAAGTTTCAAGCCCGAATAGAAGACGATGTCGGCGTCGTAGAGTTGCTTGACATCTCCGCGCGTCGGCTTGAACAGATGCGGATCGCCTCCCGCCTCAATCAGTCCCGAGACTGTGCCGTGCGAGCCAACCACCTGCTTTACGATGTCGGTG
>JAYUFF010000679.1:0-1694 GCA_043738825.1 Schlesneria sp. | reverse complement strand
TCGCGCGTTTTCGGCGGGACGGTGATCGTCTTGCTCGTGGTGCGCCAGCCGTCGGTGGTGCCGATCCACGGGCCGACGACGATGTCCTCGAACTTCCGACGGTTCTCGTCGTAGAAGTGAATCACCATCGCGGGCTGCTCGTGAACCTCACTGCCCGCCTTCGATCCCTCGATCTTGTACTGAAGCGACAGTTGCAACGAGCCGATCTTCGTGCCGTCGATCGCGGTCGCCTGCAACCCCTGCGCGAGTCGGCCCGATTCGGTCGCCTCGAACAGCACACAGCGCTTGCCCTCCACCGCGCCCTCGTTCAGCAGCGTGACCATGCGCTGGTGATGCCAGTGATCGGCATAGCCGTCGTTGTCGGCGTCCTCTTCAAAACCGCCGTTGAGAATTTTCGGATGCAGCGGGTCGGGCAGAACCTTGCGCTGGTCCTCGGACTTCCCCGTCATCGGCACGAACAGCGTCGAGATCAGCTTGGTCGAGACCAGCTTGCCGTCTTTTTTCTCGTACATATAAAAGACCTGCTGGTAGCGCTCGCCCAGCGGGACAAGCAACTTGCCGCCATCCTTGAGCTGATCGACGAGCGGTTGCGGCACGCTTTCGGGCGAGCACGTCACGATGATCTTGTCGAAGGGGGCGTGTTCCTCCCAACCGAGATATCCGTCGCCCACCTTGGTCGTGACGTTGTCGTACTTGAGCCGCTTCAACCGTTCGGCCGCCTGTTTGCCGAGCTGCTCGACAATCTCGATCGAATAGACCTCCTTGACCAGATTTGAGAGTACGGCCGCCTGATAGCCGCTTCCCGTGCCGATCTCCAGCACGCGGTCTTCGGGCTGCGGGTCGAGCGTCTGCGTCATGTACGCCACGACGAACGGCGGCGAGATCGTCTGCTTGTGACCGATCGGCAGCGAATAGTCGTTGTAGGCCAGACTCCGCTGCGCCCGATCGACGAACTCGTGGCGAGGCACCTGCCGCAGCGAGGTCAAGACGCGCTGGTTCGTGATCCCCTCGCGCGCGATGTACTCGGACACCATCTTGTTGCGAGCGTCCTTCTGCGGGTCCGTCTTCTGCGCGAAGGCCGCTCCGCCCGCCAGCAGACACCCGGCGAGAACCGCCACCATCGCGCGACGCACTGGCTGAACGAACATGATCCGACCTCCTACTCGAACGCGGCGAAAGACGGCGGCAATGTAGCCCTCACGTTGGGTCAGAGGAAGAGCCAACCGATGCTCCCCTTACGGCGAGTGCAGTCGTGAATTGGTGGTGAAGCTCTTCCGGCCCAAAGGGCCAGCCGTTCGCCCAGCCAGGGCCAACGGCCCTGGAATCAAGCCGTCTCTTGTCCAAGAGGCCCAACGGGCCGGCAGTTCCCCAGTTCTGCGGGGAGCATCGAGCCGGATTCGAGAAGCGGCTGCGGAGTACGGAAATGAACTGTCGGCCCGTTGGGCCTCAAATTTCAACGCGACACTTTTCCCAGGGCCGATGGCCTTGGCTGGGCGAACGAATGGCCCTTCGGGCCGAAAACCAAGGACCACCAATGAACGACCGCGCCCCTACGGCTTCGGCGGCAGTCCGAGTTCTCGCTCCAGGCGTTCGGCCGTTGTCGTGTCACCCGCCTGCCGGGCGAGCGTGAGCCATTCCGCACAGACCGCTTCGGCGAAGTTCGTGTCGGTTTGCCGCCGCGCCGCCTGAAGGGC
>JAYUFF010000678.1:0-4550 GCA_043738825.1 Schlesneria sp. | reverse complement strand
CCTGTTTTCAAAGAACCGGGGGGCTTACGCCGCCCCGCTCAGATGTCTCATCAATGACCGCGAGAGGTATAGTAGGAGTTGAGCCAACATGCCGCGATCAACCTGTCGAACCAGTGCTTGGTTGCTCGGGGTCTGCTTCGCTGTGTTCTGCTCTTCGATGAGTTGGGCCATAGACGTGGCCGATGCCGAACTCGCGGTCGCTCGCTCGCTGGACTCTGCGAAGCTGGATCGGGTGGTGGTTGAAGCCTCGCAGTTCACCGAGGCCGATCTGTCCGACATCATCACCGACGAGCAGTTCCTGCGGCGCGTGTCGCTCGACCTGATCGGACGGCAACCGACTCCGCAGGAATTCGCCACGTATCTGCTCGACACGCCCGAGGCCAAACGTTCGGCGGCCGTCGAGCGTTTGCTAACCTCTGTCGAGTTCGGTGAGAACTGGGCCGGATACTGGTCCGACGTGATCGGCTACCGCGTGCCACCGCCCGAGTTGACGTTCCTCGATTACACGCTGTTCGAGAAGTGGCTGGCAGGCCGGATCAATGAGAACGCGCCGTGGGACGAAACGGTTCGCACGATTTTGACCGCCTCAGGCAAGGTCAAGGATCAACCGGCGGCGACCTTCGTTGGCTTTCACGAGGCCGACACGACGCGACTCGCGGCCGAGACGGCTCGCGTGTTCCTCAGCGTGCAGATCGGCTGTGCCCAGTGCCACGATCACCCATTCGACGAATGGAAACGGCAGCAGTTTCACGAACTGGCGGCATACTTCGTCCGGGCCTCGGCCAAGATGCCGTGGAACGACAGCGGCGAGATCGAGGTCAAGGACAAGGGGAAGGGCGAGTACGAGATGCCCAACGTCGCCGACCCGACCAAGCAGGGGATCACGATGACCCCGACGTTCTTCACCGGACAAAAGACCGAGCCGGGCAAAAGCGATCTCGACCGGCGGCGTGAGTTGGCGGCGGTCATCGCCAGCATCGACAACCCCTGGTTCGCGAAGGCCTACGTCAACCGAGTTTGGGGACGACTGATGGGACGCGGCTTCTATGAACCGACGGATGACATGGGCGCGGCCATCATCCAATTGCTCCCCGAAGTCCATCGTGAATTGACGGATCACTTTCGTGCCACGGGCTTCGACGCAAAGAGTCTGTTCCGCGCGATCGCCAACTCGAAAGCCTACCAGCAGCGGCTTCCCGATCACCCGTCCTCGTCCGACAAGCCGTATGCCTCCGCGAGAACGACAAAGTTGCGAGGTGACGAGGTCTATCAGTCGCTCGTCACGGCGATCAACCTTCCCAACGTGACCCCTGCGAAGATCGCCCCGACGAAAGAGATTCGTTTCCCACCTCCTCCGAAGAGCACCAAAGACATCGTCTCCGAAACCTTCGGCTTCGACCCGTCGCTGCGGCCCGAAGACATCTCGCGCACGCTCGGTCAGGCCATGCTGTTGATGAACAACGACCAGCTTCAGGCCCAGGTCAACGCGAAGCCCGGTTGCGGCACGGCCCTCTCCAAACTGCTAGCTGCTGAGTCCGACAACGCGAAGGCCGTGACCAACCTCTTCCAACTTGTACTGGCTCGCCAACCGACCGAACCCGAATCGAAGATCGCCCTGGAACACGTCTCAACCCAAACGAATCGCGGCGAGGCGTTTGAAGACCTCCTCTGGAGTCTCATCAACTCGGCCGAGTTCACGACGAAGAGGTGACAACGATTTTTTGAATGTCTGACACATGGCAACCGTCGTCCTCTCTGCCGATGCAGTCGAACAATTGGAGGCGTTGCCCGCACCCATTCACCGCAGGGTGATGCGGCTTTTGGAGCGGTTGGAAATGTGGCCCGCTGTCAGCGGTGCCAAGCCTCTGCGTGGCAACTTGGCAGGCCACTATCGTTTGCGGACGGGAGACTACAGATTGCAGTTCCGAGTAACCGACGACACCATCGTCGTTGAAAAACTGGGGCATCGGGATGGCTTCTACGAGGACTGATCGAAAATGACAGTGCAGGCAATACAACTCGAAGGCAGGGATTACGTCATTGTTCCACGCGATGAGTTTGACAGATTGACGATGCTTTCCAATTCGGCAGAATTGCCCGCGCTTCCCGAAGCAGATGCGAACGGAAACTATCCGGCGGTTGAGTATGCGAGGGTGAGTCTTGCTCGCAAGATCATCCGTGATCGTGTTTCACTGGGGCTGTTGCAAAAGGATTTGGCGGGCCTCGCGGGGATGCGGGTAGAGACATTGAGCCGGATCGAAAGCGGCAAGGTGACGCCAACGGTGGCGTCCATCGAACGAATCGACTCGGCACTCAAAGCCGCTCAGAAGAAACCGCGATCCAAGCAACGCTGACCGTTCGGTACGCTTGCTGGCCAACGCGAATAACAAGCGAGTGCTTTGTCACAGCTTGATCTTGGGGTAGCCACGCTCGCCAGAGCGTGGGGTCCATCCAGCGCCTCGCCCACGTTCTGGCGAACGTGGCTACGACAACAACCCCAATTCTTAGGTGTGACACAGCACTAGGAAAGCCAACGATCATGCTGACGCCACTGCTCGACATCGCCGTCAATCGGCAAGGCTGTCTCGGACGGCGCAAGTTCATGGCAAACCTGGCCGGGGGGGCGGCGGCTGGGGCGTTGACGCTCGGTTGGCGCGACATGCTCGTCGCGCGGGCGGCCGAACTGCGGAAGAAGGGGAAGTCGATCATCCTGCTCTGGATGGACGGCGGGCCGAGCCAGTTCGACACGTTCAATCCGAAAGTCGGCTCGCCGAATCAGGGGCCGGCGCGGGCGATCTCGACGAATGTCGCGGGGGTGGAGTTCGCCGACTTCTGGCCGCAAGCCGCCATGATGATGGACAAGCTCGCCGTGATCCGCTCGATGCGCACGCCCGAGGCCGAGCACGACCGAGCAATCACGCACGTCCGCACCGGTTACCGACCGACTCCCGCGCTGAGGTATCCGACGTTTGGATCGCTCGTCGCGCGCGCTCGGGAAGATTTCGACTTCGATCTGCCGTCGTTTGTGCGAATCGGCAAGCCGCGCATCAAGACGCGCGATGTCGATGCGGGCGTGCTCGGTGTGACGTACTCCTCGTTCAATGTTGACCAGGCCGGAACGCTGCCTCCCAACGTGCGACCGATCGTCGCGCCCGAGACGCTGAGACGGCGGCTGGCCCTCGCCGACAAGTTCGATTCGCAGTTCGCCGAAGCCGGCGCGGCGAAGGAAGTTGCCGACAAGAAGTCGATCTACGACCGGACGGCTCGGTTCGTACTCAGCCCCCGGTTGGAGACGTTCGATCTGGAACGCGAACCGGCCGTACTGCGCGATGCGTACGGCCGAACCAACTTCGGGCAGGGTTGTTTGCTGGCGAGACGCCTCGTCGAACAAGGGGTCAGCTTTGTCGAGGTCATCAGCACGGGAGACCGCAACGACGCGGGATGGGACACGCACGGCAACGGCTTCCGCGACACGCCGTATCTGGCCGCCGAAGTCGATCCCGCGTACTCGACCCTGATTCACGATCTCGATCAGCGCGGGATGTTGAACGACACACTCGTCGTCTGGATGGGTGAGTTCGGTCGCACACCGAAGATCAAGGCGGACGGCGGTCGCGATCACTACTCGAAGGGTTGGCCGGTCGTCTTCGCGGGGGGCGGCGTTCGCGGCGGTCAGGTCATCGGCGCGACGGACGCCGACGGAATCGACGTGACCGACCGCGCGATCGGCGTCTCTGACCTGTGCCTCACGCTCTGTCACGTCATGGGGATGAAGCCGGACGACGAGTACCGCACCAGCGACAACCGGCCGATTAAACTTATCGACGGTGGCGAGCTGATCCACGAGTTGTTCACGTAGCACCTGCGGCCAGCGTGTGCGCCTTCCCTGTTTCACATCGTTCGTGACTCGTCCCGTAATTTGTTCATAGAAGCCTGACGCGCAAGCGAAGGGTTGAGCGTGTGAGCGCCCTTCGCTTGCGCGTCAGGCTTCTGTTTTCGGAACGAAGTTTTATTGCTCGTCCAAAAATAAGCAGCCCGGCGATCAAAGGACCGCCGGGCTGCACGAAGTCTGGACAGAGAATCAACTCGTCATTTTTTCTCGGTCGGTTCCGCCGCCTTCTTGGCGGCGGCGGCCCAATCACCGGCGACGACTGTCAGAATCTTTTTCGCATCGACGTGCTTCTGGAACGCGTACTGAACCTGTTCCGGCGTGAGAGCCGAAATGGACTGCTCCTGCTTGGCGTAGAACGCCATCGTGCGATCGGTGAACAGCGTCGCTTCGAGAAGCTGCGCGAGGTTCCCATCTTCGGTTCGCCTCACTTCCTGCCCTTGCAGGTAGCCCTGACGAGCGTCGTCCAGTTCCTTCTGTGAGACTCCCTCGGCGAGCAACTTGGCGAGTTCCTCGTGGATTGCCTTCGTCAATTTTTCGAGGTTGCTCGGGTTGTAGATTGCATACATCGTGATGGTTGCCCGCTTGTCGAGCGAACTCGCCACGAGTGACGATCCGACGCCATACGACAGCCCCTCCTTCTGCCGGATGCGATCGCCCA
>JAYUFF010000677.1:0-1698 GCA_043738825.1 Schlesneria sp. | reverse complement strand
TCTCACGGCCACGTCGAAGCTCCGTGACCGTGGTACCCCATTACCCAGATTCAAAAAGGCGATGGCCCTGGCGATGACGACAGCCAGGCGAGGTCTGAGCGGGCTCGTACTACTGGTTCGCGACTTCCTGTCGTCCCGCTTACATGTCAGAGCCAGCCGATGAGAAGAAAAGACGGACCACAGATTTCACGGATTTCACAGATGGCACGGATGAAGAGGGAGAAGCCTTGAAGAGAACTTGGTCTTCGTCTTATCAGTGTCATCCGTGAAATCTGTGCCCTCTGTGGTTCCGTCGCTTCCTCTTGGTTGCCACTGACAGGCAATGTCGTGAGGCTCGTAACCTTTCATCAAGGCCCGCATGCGGTATAGACTCCCGCCCATTCGATGCCTTCCCCACTGAAAGGAGTCGCCCATGCGCTGGTCTCAGTCGTTCATTCCGACCATGAAGGAAATCCCGTCCGATGCGGAAGTCCCCAGCCATCAACTGATGCTGCGAGCCGGTTTGATCCGGCAACTCATGGCGGGAGCCTACACGTATCTGCCGCTGGGATTGCGGGCGCTCAAGAAGGCGGAGGCCATCGTGCGCGAGGAGATGGACGCCACCGGGGCCGTCGAGATCTTTATGCCGGCCCTCCAACCGATCGACCTCTTCGAGCGGACCGGCCGCCGAGAGGCGTTTGGCAATGTGCTGATCAACTTCAACGTGAAGCGCGGCGACCGAACGGTCCATCTGGCTCTCGGGCCAACGCACGAGGAAGTCGTGACCGATCTGATCTCGAAGCACATCAGCAGCTATCGGCAACTGCCGCTGACGCTGTACCAAATCCAGATCAAGTTCCGGAACGAGGAGCGTCCCCGGTTCGGCGTCCTGCGCACCAGCGAGTTCCTGATGAAGGATGCGTACAGCTTTCACGCGACGCTCGAATCGCTGAACGACACGTACCAGAAGATGTATCGCGCGTACTGCCGCATCTTCTCGCGCTGCGGCCTGGATTACCTGCCGGTCGAGGCCGAGAGCGGCCCCATCGGGGGAGACGCTTCGCACGAGTTCATGATCCCCGCCGCGAACGGCGAGGATCAGATCGTCCATTGCAAGCAGACGGGTTACGCGGCGAATTGCGAGCGGGCCGAGACCGGACGCAAGCCGCCCGTGATCGCGACCTCACCCGACGCGAAGCCGATCGCCAAGGTTCACACGCCGCAGGTAGGCAGCATCGAGGCGGTCTGCAAGCTGTTGAAGTGCAAGCCGCAGAAGATGATCAAGACGCTGATCTTCGTTGCCGACGGCCAGCCGGTCGCCGTGCTTGTGCGAGGCGATCACGAGGCCAATGCAGGGAAGATTCGTCGCGCGTTGGGTGTGACTTCGCTGGAGATGGCCGATCCCGCGACGATCCTGCAAGTGACGGGAGCGCCCGTCGGATTTGCGGGGCCGGTCGGCATCAAGTGTCCCGTCATCGCTGACCACGACGTACCGCTGCTCGTCAACGCCATCACCGGAGCGAACGAGGAAGACCAGCATTTTGTGAACGTGAACGTCGGGGTGGACTACTCGCTCGACACGACGCACGACCTGCGCAATGCCGTCGGTGGCGATCCGAGTCCGCGCGGTGAGGGAACGCTGGAACTGGTTCACGGCATTGAAGTCGGCCACGTCTTCAAGCTCGGCACGAAATACAGCACGTCGCTCGGGGCGATGTT
>JAYUFF010000676.1:0-1700 GCA_043738825.1 Schlesneria sp. | reverse complement strand
GGGATCAACTCATCAACGACCTTGGGTGAAGTTTGGCGCAGATTGTCGAGCAACTGATGAACGTGTTGCCGCGTGAGGAGTTCGTCGGCGTGCGATCGGACGACCTCGGCCAGATGGGCCACGACGACGTTGGCCGGCTCGACGATCTTGTAGCCGAGTTCCTTCGCGCGGTCAGCCTGAGCCAGTTCGATCCACTTCGCGGGACGCTGCGACGCCGGATCGTGAGCTTCCGCGCCGGGCAGGTCTCCGCTGACGAGGCCGGTGTCGATGGCCAGCAACCCGTCAGGACGGACCTCGCCCGAGGCAATCGTCACGCCGCGCAGTTTGATCTGATAGCCGCGATCTTTGACTCGCAGGCTGTCGCGAATCTTGACCTTCGGCAGGATGATCCCGAGTTCCTGCGCGATGCGATGTCGAAGATTGGTGACTCGATCCATCAGGTCGCCGCCCGCTTCGGGATTGGCGAGTCGAATCAGGCGGAAGCCGAGTTCGAGTTCAATCGGCTCGACCAGCAACTGGTCTTCCGGACGAGCGGCTGGCTTGGCGGAGCGTTGCTGAGCGGCAGTCGCATCGCGTAGAGAACAATCTTCTTCCGCGAGTCGCTTCTGCTTCCGCAGGCTCTCCCCGACGAGGACGCAGCCGACACCAAGAATCATCAGCGGCAGCCTCGGCAGGCCGGTGAAGGCCAGCGCGAAGACGGTCGCCGCCGCGAGATACAGCGCGGCGGGTTCTCGCAACGTCTGGCCGATCATGTCGCGAGACAAGTTGGATTCCGACGACGACCGCGTGGCGAGCAACGCTGCGGCGAGCGCGATCAAAAATCCAGGCACCAGTGTGACGAGGCCGTCTCCAATCGTGAGCATCGTGAAGACTTCGACGGCCTTCATCGGTGCCATGCGATACTGCACGATTCCGACGACCAGACCACCAACGATGTTGATCAGAGTGATGAGAATCCCTGCGAGTGCATCGCCACGGACGAACTTGCCGGCTCCATCCATCGCCGCATGGAAGTCGGCCTGCGCGGTGATCTCGGCCCGCCGTGCGCGGGCTTCGTCGGCCGTGATGTGTCCCGAGTTCAGATCGGCGTCAATCGCCATCTGCTTGCCCGGCATCCCATCAAGGGCGAACCGCGCGGCAACTTCACTCAACCGCGTGGCTCCCTTCGTCACGACGACGAACTGAATCACGACCACGATGGAGAACAGAATGAGTCCGACGACCAGTTGGTCCTGTGCGACGAACCTCGCGAAGGCTTCGATCACTTCACCGGCGGCGTGAGTTTCGTGAGTGGCGGCGCGCGTGAGGATCAGTCGCGTCGAGGCGACGTTCAACACGAGACGTGCCAGTGTGGCGACGAGCAGCAACGATGGAAACACACTGAAATCGAGCGGCTTCGCCACGAAGACGGTTGTCAGCAGGATGACCACCGACGCCGTAATGTTGGCCGCGAGCAGCAGATCCAGAATCACCGGCGGCACCGGCACGATCACGACCAGCACCGACAGCACGAGCAAAACGGGAAACACCAACCCCAGCGAGGAGGCTGCGTTTCCGCGATGGTTCGTGACGTGACTGATCGGCATCCCAGCCTCCGCAAGGACGACATCCGTGTCGCCGTTGAAGGTGATGTGTTTGCATTGAATTGAATTGAGGGAGAGAGACGCGAGGTAGATATCGCAATCGTAAAGACGTGTCCA
>JAYUFF010000675.1:0-4557 GCA_043738825.1 Schlesneria sp. | reverse complement strand
CTTGAAGCACGTTAACACGGGGTACTGTTCACTGCTGGAGCCGAAGTCGATTTCGGGCGGTCAGTTCGCTGAGTGGATCGTGGGGCGAAACCCCGGCACTTACGTGGCCTGTCACTACATCAAGCTGATCGACTTCACCTTCGGCGGTCGGCTGAAGACGGTCACGGCGACGGGCCAACGCGGATTGGTCGGGCCGAAGGATGGGCCGACGTGGGACAGCACGCAGATGCGGATGGTCTACGAGTACGACTCGGGCCGCGATGCGGCGTTCGACATCCACACGTCGTGGGTCACGCCCGATAACTTCCCCGGCTACGTCGAGCAGGAGGTTCAGTTCCGTTTCGACAACGGCGTCTGGAACGGGCACTCGCGCAAACGCGGCGTCGAACTGACGGTCGAGGGAGAAACGCCGCTCAAACGGAAGATCACCGTCAACAACCACTACAACGGCACGTTCCTCGAACCGTGGGGCGAGCGGTCTCAGCGCGGCTACGGCATCGAAGTGCTCGAACGGTTCGCGAGAGAACTCGCCTACGTGAAGTTTTCTGGCGCGGGGGATGACGAATCAAAGCGTCTCGCCGAGGTTCAGGCTCTCTCTTACAACGACCTCGCCGCCGACCGGCAATCGGTCGCGGCGGTCCAAGCCCTCGAAGCGATCTTGGAACGCCACGCGGCAGGCGAACCTGATTGCGTGGTGCGTGTCAACGACTCACACGGCGGGTTGGTGCTGTACCGACCGGGCAAGGCTGAACCGGTTGTGTTGTATTCGGGCCGGGTATGAAATCGCGTTGCATCCACCCTCGACAAACTTTTCCTCGACATTCCACTTGGAAACCTTATGACATCTGCCATTCAGTTCGCCGGTGAAACAAAATCCAATGCTGTCCGTCAGGTCGTGGCCGAGCGGGAGCCGCTCGCGTTGCGGACGTTCACGCCGTCGCAGGCCGTGTTTGCCAAGTCGGCGGGCGTGTATCACTGGACTCCCGAGGGGCGGAAGCTATTCGACTATTCGTCCGGCGTGCTGGTGGCGAATCTCGGACACAATCCGAAGCGGTGGATGCAGCACTTCGCGAAGTCGATGGGCTGGTCGCCGGAGTTGCTGTTCGATGACGGGACGGCAGGTGCAGGGTGCGCGGAGTCATCGGAACGCACCGGTTCGTGTGCAACGGATAGCGCTACTGTAGACCCGTCGCTCCGCCGACGGGAGGTCTTGTCGGCGGAGCGACAAGACTACAGTAAATACGTCCCCGCGATCACGATGACCGCGTACAACGGCATCACAGAGATCGAGACGCAGGCAGTGCAGCGGCTGCTTGCCAACATCAAGCGATCGAAGGGGAGCGAGCGGCTCGACACGATCGTCTGGGCGGCGTCGGGGTCCGAGGCGATCCAGAAGGCGCTGTGGGCTTGCCTCGCGCGTGACAAGACTCGCGACATGATCATCGCCACGCGGTACGGCTTTCACGGGAAGAAGGGGCTCGCCAACGCGGTGACCGGTTCCGAGAAGGACTCCGAACGCGATCCGCGCGTGAAGTTCACCAGCTTTCCGATGGACGAGATCATCGATGCCGGGTACGAACCCGGCGCGATCGACCTCGCCAAGTATCGAGCCGAACTGGATGACCTGTGGCGGCAATTCGGTCGCAAGTTGACGTGCCTCATCACCGAGCCGTATCTCGGTGGAGGCGGCAGCTTTCACCCGACGGCCGCGTACCACCAGATGCTCCAGCAGTTCTGCCGCGAGCATGACCTGCTCTTCATTTTCGACGAAGTGCAGGCCAACTTCGGCCGCACCGGTTCGATGTACGCCTTCGAGGAATACGGCGTCGAGCCGGACATGGTCGTGCTGGGAAAGGGCCTCGGGAACGGAGTCCCCGTCGCGGCGGTCGCCTCGCGCGGCGATGTCTTCGCGACGATGAAATACGGCGAAGCCTCCGACACGTGGAGCGCGAACCCTCTGTCGTGTGCCGCCGTCCTCGCGACGCTCGATGAGTTTGAATCGACCGACATCTTGAAGCACGTCCGCCAACTGACGCCCCTCTTCCTGAAGCAGCTCGATCAACTGAAGCTGACCGGCCTCGTCAACCACGTGCGCGGCGAGGGCCTCGTCTTCGGGATCGAATGCGCCGCAGTCGGCTCGCTCACACCGGGCGAGGTCGCCGCGAAGATCGTCGAAACCTGCTACCTCGGCCGAGATGGCGTCGGCATTCATTTGCTCGGCGCTCTCGCGGGCAAAGTCCTCCGCGTCAGCCCCCCGCTGACGATCACGCTCGACGAAGCGAACGCCTCGCTCGATCTGCTCAACGATCTCGTCGGCTCTCTCGCCGACAAGCTGCACGCGCGAGTCTTGATGGCGTGACTACTCTGACGACGTTACTGAACCAGTCGAAAAGCAAACATCTTCAAATCAGAAAGAAATCATGGCCGCATCGAAAACGCAGCGCATTGCCGGATGGATTTTGAGTGGTCTTGTCACCGCGTTTCTGTTGTTCAGCGCATCCGGCAAGTTCATGGATTGGCCCGGCAAGGAGGAGATGTTCCAAAAGATGGGCTACTCGTTCGCGACGATGAAAGGAATCGGCGTCGTCGAGGTGATCGCCACCGTGCTCTACGTCATCCCGCAGACGGCATTTCTCGGCAGCATCCTGTTGACCGCCTATCTCGGCGGTGCCACCGAGGTTCATGTGCGTGCGGGCGAACCCTATTTCTTTCCCATCATCATCGGCGTGCTGACTTGGATCGGCTATGCCCTGCGACGGCCCGATGTCATCAAGAGTGCATTCGGCCGGGGGTGATGAGGTGGCCTGTTGCACACGGGGCGCGTCAACGCTTCGTTGGAGCGCATTTCAAAGCCTGTTTGTTGCCTCGACAAACTAGCCCGACGCGCAAGCGAGGGCTGGACATTCGATGATGGCGAAGCCCTCGCTTGCGCGTCGGGCTAGTTTTAAAAGACGCCCTAAGGCGCGATCGGTGAGTTTCGATAGTCCAACGGTGGTTTCTGACCCGGCAGCAGTAGCGGATCGTACTTTCGGCCGCTGAGTCGCTTCGTGTGTTCGGCCTTGGCGGCTGCGAGTTTGTCGGGTTGCTGGAACAAGTCCCACGCGCTGGCGGCCATCGTGCGTGCGGCGAGTTGCATCCCTTTCCGGCCGATCGACGTCCCTCCGGCCGCGACCGCTTGCCATGAGTGGGCACTTGTACCGGGAACGTAGCAGGCGGTCGTGAAGCCTGCGGTGGGGACGACCCATGAGACATCGCCCACGTCGGTTGAGCCTTTGCCGACCTCGCCGCTGGTGTCGAAGACTTGGCCCAGCGAGTCGAGCGACTGCGGCTTGGTGAATGTTGGCTGGATGCGATCAGCGAACTGAGCCTCGTCCGCCGTGTACTTGATGTCGCTCAGTTGTTTGAGGTTGGCGAGGGCCACTTGCGCGAGCGTGTCGTTCGGCAGGATCTCCATCGTCCCGCCGAGGTACAACTCTTCGAGCTTCGTCTCGGTGGCGAGTGCTCCGGCTTGAGCACACTTCACGAGGCGCGGGTACAGCTCACGCACGACTTCCGCCTTGGGATGCCGCACGTAGAAAAAAACCTCGGCGAAATCGGGGACGACGTTGGGGGCACCGCCTCCCGCCGTGATGACGTGGTGGATGCGAGTGAAGTCGGGCGTGTGTTCCCTCATCAGTTCGGCGGCGTGGCAGGTGAGTTCGACCGCGTCGAGCGCCGACCGGCCCTGCTCGGGCGATCCGGCCGCGTGAGCACTCTTCCCTCGAAAGCGAAACTTTACGGCGGCTCGCGCCAGGCACGACGCATCGCCCGCCGTGTTGCGTCCCGCCGGATGCCAGTGCAGCGCGGCATCGCAGTCGTCGAACAAGCCGGCTCGCACCATGAAGGTCTTGCCGCTGCCACCCTCTTCGGCCGGACAGCCGTAGTAGCGGACGGTCCCCTTCAGATGACCCGCCTTGATCTGCTCGGCGATGGCGATGGCGGCGGACATCGACGCCGCGCCAAACAGATGATGCCCGCAGCCGTGTCCGTAGGTCGCTCCCTCGCGCGGCAGTTGCTCGGGAATCGCCTGTTGAGACAAACCGGGCAGGGCGTCGTACTCGCCCATGATCGCGATGACCGGCTTCCCTTCGCCGAAGGTCGCGGTGAACGCGGTCGGGATGTCGGCCACTCCGCGCTTCACGACGAAGCCCGCCTGTTCGAGCGTGTCGGCCAGCAGCTTGGCCGATCGAGTCTCCTGATACCCCGGCTCGGCGAACTCCCAAATCTTGAGGGCGATCTCCCACGTCGCCGCCTCGCGCCGCTGGATACTCTCGTTCAAAGCGGCCTTCTGCGCGAAGGCGGTCGAGTGACTCAGAGCGATGACGGACAACAGGCCAATGATTCGCAGGCAGGACCGCATGACGAGGACTCCTCGAAAGGGATGATTTCGAGGCGTCACGGTAGCCGACGAGTCGTCGGTTTGGAAACGAGTGATTGCAGGGCCATCGCCTTGTTCAATCTGGGGTAATGGGTGCCACGGTCACGGAGCTTCGACGTGGCCGTGAGAGTGGGAATCAG
>JAYUFF010000674.1:0-1702 GCA_043738825.1 Schlesneria sp. | reverse complement strand
TCTTCAACAAGCATGGCGTTCGCCGTTATGGAGTCATCCGCATTGATTCGGCGACTGGACCGAGTCAGTGGCTGGAGAATCCCGTCGCTGGAACGAAGACCATCGCGGCGACGTTCCGGGAAGCGGGGATCGTTGCGGCGGCTCACGGTGAGCGGCTCGCGGCCGAGGGCGAAATCTGCTGGGCCGGGATGCACTCGTGGAAGAACATGGTCGATCTGCTCGAACAGACTGACATGCCGGGAACAGTCGGCTTCCAGGCGGATCAAGCTCACACGTACTTGTATCTCATGGGCTACAACGCACCCGAGCACGCCTTGCTAAAGGAAGGCTATTCGCAGGCGGAGTTCGATGCGGCCTACACCAAGATGACGGATGCTCTGAGGCCGTGGACGATTGACTTCCACGTCGCTCAGAACGACGGAACCGTGCATGGTTCTGGTTCGCACGACAAGACCGGACGGCACTGCCTTGCCGACGATCCGAAGGGAAAACTCGACATCACCGCGACAGCAGGCTACTGGCTGAAGGGAGCCGCCGACCGCGGCCTGCGTCACATCTGCTGGGACGGCTGCATGTTCGCGAATGCCACGCTGGAGAACCCCCAGACGTGGAACACAATCCTCGCCGCGATGATCAAGGTCCGCGACGCCCACGGCTGGAGTGTTTAGCCCGCAACTAAATCGTGTTCCACCACGACAGACTTCGGCGCACGACCACGTTCGTCATCTCAGACTCATCAACTTTGAAAAGGCATCACGTTCATGGCGAAACCACTCAACATCGGTATGGTCGGCTACGGCTTCATGGGGCGGACGCACTCGAATGCGTACAACCGGGTGACCAACTTCTTCGACACGGAATACAAACCCGTGCTGAAGGCCGTCTGTGCGCGAGACGCCGAGAAGGTGAAGGACTTTGCCGATCGCTGGGGCTACGAATCGATCGAGACCGACTGGCGAAAGCTCGTCGAGCGGAAGGACATCGATGCGATCGACATCTGCACGCCGAATAATTTGCATCACGACATTGCCGTCGCGGCAGCGGCCAACGGCAAGATGATTTTGTGCGAGAAGCCGCTCTCGATGAACGCCGAGGAAGGGGAGGCGATGTGCCAGGCGGTCGAGCAGGCCGGTGTGATGAACACGGTCTGGTACAACTACCGCCGCGTCCCGGCGGTGACGTTCGCGAAGCAGTTGGTCGACTCGGGCAAGCTCGGCCGCATCTTCCACTACCGCGCGAATTTCCTTCAGGACTGGACGATCTCGGCCGACCTGCCGCAGGGCGGAACAGCGCTCTGGCGTCTCGATGCGGCGGCTGCGGGAAGTGGCGTCACGGGCGACCTGCTCGCTCACTGCATCGACACCGCCATCTGGCTGAACGGCAGCATGCAGAATGTCACGGCCATGACCGAGACGTTCATCAAGGAACGCCAGCACACGCTCACCGGGAAGGTCGAGAAGGTCAGCATCGACGATGCGTGCGCGTTCCTGTGTCGGTTCGAGAACGGTTCGCTCGGGTTGTTCGAGTCCACGCGATACGCTCGCGGCCACAAGGCGCTGTACACGTTCGAGATCAACGGCGAACACGCCTCGATCAAATGGGACTTGCACGACCTGCACCGTCTCCAGTGGTTCGATCACCGCGACGAGGGCAATCTTCGCGGTTGGCGTTCGATCCACATCACCGACAGCGATCACCCCTA
>JAYUFF010000673.1:0-4563 GCA_043738825.1 Schlesneria sp. | reverse complement strand
CTTTGCGGTGGTTCCATGAGTCAGTGGCCATCGACGAAGGCTCGTCGTGTTCTCGCCGCACTGCTGCACATCGGTTGGAGCATCAAGCGCGAAACGGGCGGTTCACACCGCGTGCTGGAACGGGTCGGTTGGCCAGACTATGTGTATGCGTTTCACGACGGAGTTGAAATCGGACCTCGAATGCTGGCCCGCATCGCACGGCACACGGGTTTGACGCCCGATGACCTCTAAATTACGACGCCTGCATTAACACTCGGCACACGTTCTCGGCGACAAGAAACGACTCCATGACGACTCCGCAACGTTCCTCCACCGGCATCCCCGCTCTCGACGAACTTCTCGGTGGCGGGTTGATGCCGGGGACTCTGACTGTCGTCATGGGGGCGACCGGGATCGGCAAGACTCAGCTCGGGTTGCAGTTCGCTCGCGCGGGGCAGCAGCAGGAGGGCCAGAGCGGCATCCTGTTCGACATGGCCTCACGCGGCGATGCTCAGAACCACACCGACTATGCCCGGCGGATGTTCGATTGGATTCTCAAGCAGCGGCAGATCGACGAGCCATACGCGCCCGAGGACATCTGGAATCGTGAGCGGATGCGGTCGGACTACTTTCACATCTTCGAGCGGTCCGGACGGCGCGTTTCGATTCGGGATCTCGAACCCGATCAGTGGGCGGAGTGGCGGATCGAGCTGAACCGGAAGCTCGATCAGGCGATCGCCTTCTTCTACGGCAACTTCGTCCACGGCGTGCGACGCTGCGTCATTGATGGCGTCGAGCCGACTGATCGCGCGAGCGACTCGTTCCAATTCCACGTCTTCGATTACATCTATCACCAGATTCTGCACAAGGACGCCGACTGGGTCGCCCGCGATCTGTTCCGCATCCACTTTCGGGCGAACGAGCCTGCCGTGATGAGCCACCTCTACGACCATCGGCAACTGGCGACGATGCTGCTCTACACGTCGCACGAAGTATTGCTGGACGAACTGATCTGCCGACCGATCGAGAGCGGCGATGAGCTGTCAAACGCCAACACGATCATCCTGATGGGCAAGGTGCGCGATGGCCTCAAGATGGGACGAGCGTTGCACGTGGCCAAGCATCGCGGCAGCGCTTGCAGCGATGGGATCGTTCCGTTCGAGATCACCGAGCACGGTTTGACGATGCTCGATGGCTGAGTGGAAGTAGGATGGGCACTCCTGCCCGTCCGGCTTTTCGGCGACACCAACCCGAAGCGTGAGCGAGGGAATTGGGCCGCACTCCCTCGCTCCCGAATCCCTCGCTCACGCTTCGGGTTGGTGTGGGGCGAAGCATTTCTGACATTCACTCAAACGAAAACCGGACGGGCAGGAGTGCCCATCCTACGTCGCGGTCAACAGAACACCCCGGCTGCTCGGAGCAACCGGGGTGCTGGCTGATGAGACTCGCAAAGGAAGACGGCTCGCTACGGCGTGGTCGTCAGCGTGCTCTCGGTGGCACGACATCACCCTCGAAAACAGAAACCGATGGTTCCGGCGGATTGGGGATCGGAGCGGCTGGCAGCGTCTGCGGTGCCGACTCGGGCAGATCCTGAGTCTGGAACAACCCCAGTCCCACGTCGGACGGTTTGAATTTGTAGCGGGACGACGTGAGCGTGTACTGCGACACGCGGCCGGGCGAGGACTCGAACTCGATCGTCCACGTGCGGTCGTTTGTGAACCTCTGCTTCGTGCCGGGAGCCATCGTGTATGGAATGCCATTCAAAGTGTAATGCACGTCACCGGGGTTGGATCCGGGACTGAACAGCAGGATCTCGCCTCCATCCGCCAGTGGTGTCGGCGTCGTCGGACTGGAGAACTGCCGCGCGACGGCCGGCTGCGGCAGGTACTGCGGCTGCGTGTAAGCAGGCTGAGGCTGATAGACCGGATACGGCCGGACAACGACGGGCGGCGGCCCGTATCCATAGCCTGGACCAAATCCGGAACCGTATCCCAATCCGGGGCCGTAGCCATAGCCTCCGTACCCTGGACCAAAAGCCGGACCACTTCCGATCCCGACGCGAACCCCACCGCTGCCGAATGAGATGCCGTAACGAACCCTCTGGGCTGAGGCCTCTTCGGGCGAAAGCCACATGGCGAGCGAAGCCAAACCCAACAGAGCCAACGAACTGAACTGACGCATGATCCTGCCCCCCTTGCTGAAGAATGAAGCCACAGTTCGTGAAACGGCTGCGGCACTGTCAGAACTGTAGGTTGACAAGTGGAGTCGAGACAAGAGGGGCGTGCAAAGTAGGTCACGAATCAAACTCGCGACCGAAGCCAATTTCTGCTAAGGCGAGCGGCAGAAATTGTTCGACCACACCAACCCGAAGCGTAAGCGAGGGAATCGGATCGCAGTCCCTCGCTCACGCTTCGGGTTGGTGTGGCCGGGTCAATTATTTCCCGCCGCTCGCCTCACTACGGACGCGGCCCGCGTCGGGAGCGGGGACGTTCATCGAGCCACCGGTCGAGGCTCTCGGGATTGTCGAGTTCGCGTTGCAACTCGTCGATGCCCTGCTGCCACGGGTCGGCCGGGTGGGTGGTACCGGCCTCCTCTTCCGAGGCAATCGTCTCGATGTCGATCGGGCCGAACTCACGCAGCCAGAAGGCGACATCAGGATCGCTCGCTGGAGTCGGCTTGGCCGCGCTGTCGCGACTTTGACTCGGACGATTGGTTGTCTGATCCGCCTCGTTCCGTCGAGACAGTCGCGCGAGAAAGGCTTCGCTGTCGAGGCTCGCCGCGCGACGACTCCGCGCCGCGCGTTGCAGGCGATGGTCGCTGGAAACGACGATCAAATTGCGGGCCGCCGAATGCGCGGAGACCAACTGTTCGATCAGCTCATCCGCCTCGTGCCCCGGTTCGGCGAACAGGACCGCGATCCCCTCGTGCTGGAATTCGCGGTCGAGTCCCGTGGGAGCGTCAATCGCATCGAAGACGACCGTCGAGCGCTGCCGCTCCTCGGTCGAAAGGCTTCCGGCCAGTCGGACCAGCAATTGATGTCGCTGCCGCTGGAGATCGCCCGGCGCGTAGCTGGCCCGCGCCAGCCCGGCCGCGTGGAGCAGGTTGTAGCCATCGATGATGAGGAACGGCGTCGCCATGTCGGACTCTTGGGTTGATGGTCGAGGGTTGATGGTTGATGGTCAGGGAAGACGCCACTGTTCTGACTATCAACCTTCGACCATCAACCTTCCACGAACCAAGAATAGCGGACGGTTCCTGCGACGAGCACGGTCTTCACTTGACCGCTCACGTTCCAACCGCCGAACGGTGTGTTGCGGCTCTTCGAGCGAAACTGCTGTGGATCGATAATCCAGCGCGCGGACGGGTCGATGAGCGTCACATCGGCCGGGAGACCGATCGCGAGCGATCCGGCATCACTCAGCTTGAGGATGCTCGCCGGGCCGGTCGTCAGCTTGGCGATCAGCTCCGGCCAGGTGAGACGCTTCGATTCAACCAGCGTCTGCACACAGATCGGCAGCAGCGTTTCGAGGCCCACGATTCCGAACGGCACTTGGTCGAGTTCGCGATCCTTTTTCTCGACCGCGCACGGTTGATGATCGGCCGAGATCGCGTCGATCGTGCCATCGGCCAACCCGGCGATCAGGGCATCGACGTGCTCGCGGCTGCGCAGCGGCGGCATCACCTTGAAGTTCGCGTCGTAGTCCTGCATCGACTCGTCGGTGAGGGCCAAGTGGTGCGGAGTCACATCGCAGGTGACGGCAATGCCGCGCAGCTTGGCTCGCCGAACCTGTTCTACCGCACCCGCCGTCGAGATCGACATCAGATGGACTCGGCCGCCGGTCAGCTCGGCCAGCGCGATGTCGCGGCTGACGAAGATGTCCTCGGCGGCGGCGGCCATCCCGCGCAGACCGAGCAGCGTCGAGTAATAGCCCTCGTGCATCACGCCTCCGGCCGTCAGCGTCGGGTCTTGCGGGTGTGAGAAAATCGGCCGGTCGAACATGCGGGCGTACTCCAAGGCCCGCCGCATGATCTCGGCACTGCGGATCGGCGACTTCGCGTCGGTGAAGGCCAGTGCGCCGCTGCGGGCGAGTTGGCCGAGGTCCGCCAGTTCCTCACCGGCATGTCCGCGCGTAACGGCTCCCAACGGATGCACGCGGCAGTTGCCGGCTCGCTTGGCCTGCAACACGACGTACTCGGCGGCCGAGGCGCAATCGACCACCGGCCGCGTGTCGGGAAGTGCGGCGATGGTCGTGAATCCCCCCGCGAGTGCCGCCGCCGTGGCCGTTGCCGTGGTTTCGTCTTCTTCCAAGCCGGGGTCGCGCACGCCGACATGCGTGTCGATGAAGCCGGGACAAACGATCAGGCCGCTCGCATCGAGTACTTCATCGGCCGAGGTGATCGAACCGATCTCGGCAATCCGGCCGTCACGAATCAGCACGTCGGCGACGCAGTCGAGGTTTCGGCCCGGATCAATCACGCGACCGCCGCGAATCAGGAGGCTATAACACATTTCAAAACTCATTTTGCCAAGGAAGAACTAGCCCGACGCGCAAGCGAGGGCTTCGCAATCATCGAACGGCCAGC
>JAYUFF010000672.1:0-4568 GCA_043738825.1 Schlesneria sp. | reverse complement strand
GCGATGCGACCGAAGTCGAGAAACTGTTTTACGAACACATCCGAGTCTACAACTCGTACTGGAAAATGGACCCGATCTTCGACCGAACCAACACGGAAGCCGCGGCCCCGCATCTGCCCTGTCCGCACGTCGGCCGGGATCTGCTGCTGAAGCTGTCACGAATTGTGATCGAGGAGGATTTCCCCGAACCGAGCAAGCGGCCGGTTGAGCCCGAGTTCGATGTCGAATTGCTGCTGTCCCCGCTGATGGAGCAGACCGACCAGCACCCGCCGAAGTCTTCCGACGAACGCCTGCTTGGTCTGGAGGTCTGCGGACACGGCGGCGGGCAATGGCAGGTGATCGTTCGCGGCGACGAGATCGTCGGTGTCGAGACCGGCCTCCACGAAGACCGACTGGCGACCTGCCGACTCAACGTCGAGACTTTCGCCTCCCTCGCGCAGGGTCAGTCAAGCTGGGACGACGCCTTCCAGTCGGGAGCGGCCGAACTTCGCGGCAACGGTCGCACGCTGGACCAATACTCGAAGCTGCTCGAACAGATGCTGGCTCAGACGGTCACCTGATCGTCACCTCGCGGAGAGGCTGTGAAGAAACGAGCCGCGACCCTCAGGAAGCGGTCGCAAGACCTTGCCCGCCACCACTCCCTCACGGTCGCGGCTCGAAAGATTCACAGCCTCGGAGCGTGCTCGACCTCGCAGCGATCCCGCGTGTCGAGCTTACTGAGCGGAGTCATCGCCGGAACGTTCCGATCGGCGATTCCGCTTCTCCTCGGGAATCAGCCGGTCGAGGATCCCGTTGACGAATGCGACCGAGTTGGCCCCGCCGAAGCTCTTCGCCAGTTCGAGAGCCTCGTCGATGACGACGCCCGGCGGCGTGTCGGTGTACAGCAACTCAAACGCTCCGAGGCGGATGGCATTGCGGTCGGTGGCTGGCATCCGGCTGACAGACCAGTTCGCAGCGACGGCGTCGATTTTCTGGTCGATCGCGCTGCGCGATTCCATCACGCCCGTGAACAGGCTCCACGCGAATCGGCTCAACGGCTCGTCGGTCAGCGCCTCTTGAACTTGATCACGAATCTCATCGGGCGTTGCGTCGGAGTTCAGATCCTGCTGGTAAAGCATCTGAAGTGCGACTTCGCGCGCCTTGTGGCGACGGTTGGACATGAGAATCACAGCCTTATCTGAACTCGCACCCGAGCGCGATTGAAGAACAAAACTAAAACCGGTCGGCGGACTCATCCGCGCGATGCCTCATTCTGGAGCGATCGACCGTCAGGAACGTGACACGGCTCTCGCACGCCACTCTAGCGAACTAGAGTCCCTGAGCCGTCATCGCTCGCAACAGATTGGCCATTTCGATGGCGGACAGCGTGGCTTCGACGCCCTTGTTGCCCGACTTGCCTCCCGCGCGGTCGAGTGCCTGCTCCATCGACTGGCACGTCAACACACCGAACGTCACTGGTATGCCACTGGTGAGTGAGGCCTGCAAGATGCCAGCCGCCATCTGGTGATTGATGTACTCGTGGTGAGTCGTCTCACCCTGAATCACGGCCCCCAGACAGACGACCATCGTGAACTGACCGCTCTGAGCCAGCCGCTGCGCCGCCAGCGGCAACTCGAACGATCCGGGAACCCGCACCACCGTGATCCGGTCGTCGGCCAGCCCGTGTCGATGCAGCGCATCGACAGCCCCCGCCAGCAGCCGCTCGGTTACCAGATCGTTGAACCGCGAGACAACGATCGCCGCGCGATCGTCGCCCGTCAGCAGGGAACCTTCCAAAACAGTCGGCATTCGCAAGGGCCTTGGTCAGTGGTCTTGTAGGGTGCGTGAAGTCCTCGGAACGCACCGGTCGAATCGAGGCTCCACAGGGTGCGTTCCGATGACTTCACGCACCCTACGTCGCTTTAGGTCAAATCGGGCTTCATCCCATGTTCATGTTCATCAGAAATTCGTCGTTCGTCTTGGTGCGCTTCATGCGATGAGTCAGCATCTCCATCGCCTCGACGGGATTCATGTCGTTGACGACTCGACGCAGTATCCAGACTCGGCGCAGCTCTTCTTCCGTCATCAGCAACTCTTCGCGCCGCGTGCCGGACTTATTGACATCAATCGCCGGCCAGACGCGCTTCTCGACCATGCGTCGGTCGAGATGCAGTTCCGTGTTGCCGGTCCCCTTGAACTCCTCGAAGATCACGTCGTCCATTTTGCTGCCGGTATCGACGAGGGCCGTCGCCACAATTGTTAGGCTGCCTCCCTCTTCAATGTTGCGAGCTGCACCGAAGAAGCGTTTCGGATGCTGCAGCGCGCTGGCATCGACGCCGCCCGTCAGAATCTTGCCGGAATGAGGGCACTCGGTGTTGTAGGCTCTCGCCAATCGAGTGATCGAATCGAGGAAGATCACCACGTCCTGCCCGTACTCGACCATCCGCTTCGCCTTTTCGATCACCATCTCCGCGACTTGGATGTGTCGGCTGGGTGCCTCGTCAAACGTGCTGCTGATGACCTCACAGTTCTTTCCCTTGACCTGTCGCTCCATGTCGGTGACTTCTTCCGGCCGCTCGTCGATCAGCAGCACAATGACGTAGACCTCGGGGTCTCCCGCCAGCACCGCCTTGGCCAGTTGCTGAAGCAGGATCGTCTTGCCGGCTTTCGGCGGCGAGACGATCAGCCCGCGCTGGCCCATGCCGATCGGAGCCACGATGTCCACGACGCGAGTGCTCAACTGATTGGGATCGCTGCACAGATTCAGCCGACGAGTCGGGTGCAGCGGCGTCAGGTCATCGAAGAACACCTTCTCGGTCAAAAGGTTGGGGTCTTCATTGTTGATGGCCTCGACGCGCAGCAGCGCGAAGTAGCGTTCGTTCTCCTTCGGCGGACGAATCTGGCCAGCGACCGTCGCCCCAATGCGCAGACCAAACCGGCGGATCTGGCTCGGCGAGACATAGATGTCGTCGGGGCAGGGCAGGTAGTGGTAGTCGGGACTGCGCAGGAAGCCGAATCCGTCGGGCAGGATCTCCAGCGTTCCCTCGCCGAACATCAAGCCGTTCATCTTCGTCCTCTCCTTGAGGATCTTGAAGATCAGGTCTTGCTTCTTCAGCCCGGTGTACTCGGTGATGTTCTCCTGCTTGGCGAGAACGATCAGTTCCTTCATCGTCAGCCGTTGCAGTTCAGCGATGTGAATGTCCCCTTCACCGCGCTTGATTTGCTCGTACCGTGCATCGGCCACGAAGTTCGGCTCGGCTTCTTCGTCGTCCACTTCCTCATCGGCATCGGGCATCGGTGCGGGGGGGGCTGGCTCGCGAGCGAATGCCAGTGGCGGCGCTTCTTCGGGAAGATCCCAACTGCCGGATGTGGCGGGCGGGTTGCTGCGAGCGATTGAAGGTCGTGGTTTCATGGCTCTGAAAACTCGAGACGGGAGTGAAGGGAAAGACTGGACAACCGCAGCTCGCGGCTCAACGTCCCATGTCAACGAGAGTGTCGAGCATGTGACATCGGGAATGGATCGACGTGGCAAATCAAATGAGGCGGATGGCGTTGAATCGTTTCGGACAGGCCCGCTTCCATGCGGCGAGAAGGAGATTGTTCAAGCGGATGCGTCTGGCCGGTCACGGCCTGAAATCGAATGGTTGGGATTGGGGGAGAATCACGGTCGAGGCGGGAGGAACTCTGAAGTCGCTGATTGTTGTGACGATTCCGACGACGGTTTGCAACTGAGGACACAACGTCCTCGCAAAAAATTGAGCAACTGTCGCCCGCCATCGGAGACCTCACCCACGTTGGACACAACCGCGTCGCTGCGTTTTCGCTTCTCGGGCAGGCTCAGTTGGCTGGCCTCTCGCCGATGAAGTTCCTCCGCAGTCCAGCCGCTTCGTTGCTGGACTCGATGCAGTCGGACCTCGTCGGGTGCCTCGACAAAAACCACCGCATCGCACTGCCGTTGCCAACCCGCTTCGAGCAACACGGCTGCGTCCAACAGAACCGCCTCACTCGCGGACTGCTCAGCGCGGGCGATCTCATCGGCGATGCGACGCTCGATCTCAGGATGAACGATCTGTTCCAGGTTGTGCCGGGCGGCGCGATGCTCTTCGGTGTCACCGAAGACCCGCCGGGCGAGTGCTCCTCGCTGCACATCCCCCTGCGCGTCGAAGATGCCATCGCCAAAGGCGAGCCGCAACGAAGCCTTCACGCGACTCGCCATCAACGAGTCATGCCCGAGCCGGTCGGCGTCGATGACATGGACGTTGGCCTGAGTCGCCACCCACCGCGCGACGGCACTCTTCCCCGAGCCGATTCCGCCGACAATCCCCACGACCGGAATGCGACCGGCGGCCGAAGGCGATTCGTGAACAGTTTCGGGAGTCATGGCGGCCAGATTCGGCATGGGGCGGAGCGAGCGAGGTTGGGCAAACAGCATCGTGCGATACAACAGCGCGAGTGTCAACGTGTCACGCTCACGGTCCAGGGCCATCGCCTTGTTGAATCTGGGGTGGTGGGTGCCACGGTCACGGAGCCTCGACGTGGCCGTGAGATGGGAAAACAGCCTTCACCTCCTCGCACGGCCACGTCGAAGC
>JAYUFF010000671.1:0-4570 GCA_043738825.1 Schlesneria sp. | reverse complement strand
TCCCGTCAGCGTCGCGAGCGGCACGATCATCAGTCGCCCGAGCAAGAACCACGTTCTGACTCGCTCTGCGTTCGCGGACCAGAAGGCATCGCCGATGTCACCCACATCGGGCTTGGCGACCGTGTCTCCCGGTCTCGCACCACCGAGGGCCAACGGAATCGAAGCCCAGAGCCGCACGAGAGGCGGGTTGATGACATCGTCATCGACCCGGCCAAGCGTCCACATCCGCAGGCCGATCGGCAGATGCCAGTACTCATCGTGAGTCGGCGTCCATTGTCGAGCACAATCGATTGCCAACACCAATTGCACGAGCAGGCACGCGGCGACGGACGGCCAAAACCAACGCGACGAGCATGTCCCGCAACCGCCATCGGCCGGCTTGGCAATTGTCATCGCATGGTCCTTGCGGTCGAGTTCATCGAACACCCTAAAACAGAGTCCACACGGCGGCAGGAGCGTAGCAGTTGCCCTCGGCCAACGGTAATCCACCGAACCGAGTTCGATCTCAGGATCATCGCCTTGCTGAAGTTGGATTCTGGGTGCCACGGTCACGGAGCTTCGACGTGGCCGTGACAATGGGAAAGAACCCTCACGTCCTCGCACGGCCACGTCGAAGCTCCGTGACCGTGGCACCCCAATATGCTGGTTGCCGACAGCAACACCGGCAACCGTCGAGGACTCCGTGACCGTGGCACCCCCATTTGAAAAAGGCATTGGACCTGTCCGTCGGGTGAAAACCACCGAGCCTCAATCTACACTGCGTTCCGTTCTGTTCCCCACAAACTTTGGAGTCTCCCCGTGAAACGACATCTCTGGATCGCGATGACATCGCTGTGCTGGATCGCAGGCTTGGTTCTCTTCGTGGAGACGTCCGCCGCTGAGGAATCATTCACTCGGACTGAGGACGTGATCTACGGCCGCAAGTTTGGGACGGCCCTGACGCTCGACGTGTTTGCTCCGAAAGAGAACGCCAACGGGGCGGCGATCGTCTGGTGCGTGAGCGGCGGCTGGTATTCGGCGCACGAGGCGGTCAACTCCGGCTCCGTCGCCGAGTACCTGCGACGCGGCTACACCGTCTTCGCCGTCGTGCATGGCAGCCAGCCGAAGTTCACGATCCCCGAGGTCCTCGAAGACATGCACCGCGCGGTCCGGTTCATCCGCAGCCGGGCCGAGCAGTACCACATCGACCCCGACCGCATCGGCATCACGGGCGGCTCGGCGGGAGGCCATCTGTCGCTGATGCAGGGGACCGCCGGAACGCTCGGGAAGCCCGATGCGAAGGATCCGGTCGATCGCCTTTCGAGCCGTGTGCAGGCCGTTGCCTGCTTCTTTCCGCCGACGGACTTCCTGAACTATGGCAAGCCGGGCGAAAACGCCATCGGGCGAGGCGTCCTGAAAAACTTCCGCGCCCCGTTCGACTTCCACGAGTTCGACAAGGCGACCAACGCCTTCGTCCCGATCACCGATGAGGAACGCATTCTGACGATTGGGCGCAGCATCTCGCCCGTGAACCACGTCTCGAACGACGACCCGCCGACGCTCATCATTCACGGCGACGCCGACCTGCTCGTCCCGATCCAGCAGGCAGAGATCATCCTCGACAAACTCAAAGAGGCGGGCGTCCCCACCGAACTGGTCGTCAAAAAGGGAGCGGCCCACGGCTGGCCCGATCTCGGCAAGGACACCGCCATCCTGGCCGACTGGTTCGACAAGCACCTCGCCAAGAAATGACATCGACGGACGGGTTCGCTGTTCGTGTCACAGTCATCTCGACGATGATCGCGTTCCCGACGGATTGGTTTGGATAACGAAGCGACACCACACCGCAAAGGAAACGAAACAGTGAACTCATTGACCCAGCGAGCTTTCGCCGGATTCGCCGTGTTGGCATTCCTGATGGGATGTGAATCCGGCGCGAAGCCCGGCAACCCGACGACGGTCGGGGCCAAGCAAGGCGACACCGCAGCGAGGCCACCCCAAGCGCAGGAATCGACCAAGACCGTCCAGGGCCAATACGCTTCCGTAAACGGCCTCAAGATGTATTACGAAATTCACGGCACCGGCAAACCGCTGGTCTTGCTGCACGGTGCCTTCGGTGTGGCGACCGTCTTCCCAACCCTGGCCAAGGATCGGCAGGTCATCGCCGTCGAGTTGCAGGGACACGGACACACGGCCGATATCGATCGCCCGCTGACCTTCAACCAAATGGCCGACGACACCGCCGCGCTGCTCGAACACCTGAAGATCGAGCAGGCCGACTTTTTCGGCTACAGCATGGGAGGCAATGTGGCGCTGGCGGTCGCCATCCGACACCCGAAACTCGTGCGCAAACTGGTCGTCAACGGATCCAATTCCGGCAAGATCGAGGACGCCTACGATCCTCAATCCTTTCAGCAGTTCCAGAGCATGCCGGCCAACTTCGCGCCGGGCATCCTGAAGGCCCCTTACGACAAGGTCGCCCCCGATCCGAAACAATGGCCCGCGCTGGTCGCCAAGATCAAGAAGATGGGTCTGGAGTTTCCGGGCTTTGCCCGCGAGGACATGCAAGCGATCAAGGCCCAGGTCATGATCACCATCGGAGACCGCGATGTCGTCCGTGTCGAACACGCCGTGGAGATGTTTCGCCTGATCCCCAACGCGCAGCTCGCCGTCTTCCCCGGAGGCGACCACTTCCTGATCTGGCAGAGTCCCGACAAGATGCTGCCGGCGATTGCGGCGTTTCTCGGCGCCCCCGATCCTCATCCGATGCCTCAGCCCCGGTGATCCGAAGAAAGATCAACCTTCATCGACAGAGACTCGGTCTTGTAGTAGACCGTCTATCGCAATTCGTCCGGTGCTGGGTAGAGCGTGTGAAGTTTGATTCTGGCGTCGGCGGTGGTGAACCGCCAGTGGGTTCCGCAGCACGGCTCCGTCCAGTTTGAAGTTGCACAAAATGTAGGGTGGGACCAGCGGCGCTTCGCCGCGCCGGCCCACCATCAATTCTTGAAAGTTTTTCATGGTGGGCCGGCGCTCGAAGCGAGCTTGTCCCACCCTACTTTGAAACTGGGAAGAGCCAGTGGGTTCCGCAGCGGGCGGCGTTGCGGCGAGACGAGGGCGCTGGAGCCTCGCCAGGGGAAGACGGGGCCGAAGCCGAAGTGGGCGGAACATCGCGAACGGATTCTGGACGCCGTGCGGGAAGACTCGGCGATCACGCTGAACGACCTGCGTGAGAAGTTGCAACTGCCGGCCTGCGTGGCGACGTTGTGGCAGGCGTTGCGGACGTGGGGCCTCGTGCTCAAAAAAAGTCCTGAGGGCCGCTGAACAACAACGGCCGGATGTTGTCGAGCAGCGTCGCTGGTGGGACATTCTGGTGATGCGTCACGCGCTGGATCGCTACGTGTTTCTCGACGAAATGGGAGCCACACGAAGATGGCTCGGCGGTACGGCTGGGGTCCGAAGTCCGAGCGAGTGGTCTCGTCGGTCCCTCACGGCCATTGGCAGACGACGACCTTCATCGGTGCCTTGCGGACGACCGGCTTGACCGCTCCGCTGGTGATCGACGGCGCGATGAACGGCGAGTTGTTTATGGCGTACGTCCAACAACAACTCGTCCCCACGCTGACGCCCGGCGACATCGTCGTGCTGGACAATCTCAGCCACCACCGCGCCGGCATCCGCGAAGCCCTCGAGGCCGCCGGTTGCACGCTGGCGTACCTGCCGCCGTACAGTCCCGATCTGAACCCCCTCGAACTGCTCTTCTCGAAGCTGAAATCCCGGCTCCGCAAACACGCCGAACGCACCCGCGACTCCCTCTGGACCCGCCTCGGCCAACTCGTCTCCGAATTCCTCCCCGACGAATGCCGCAACGATCTCCGCCACGCCGGATACACTGCAAACTAACCACGCATGTGCGCTAGATTTGTCAGCCGGACTTCAGGTGGAGTGTGCCTCGCGCGATCGAGCCATTCGATCGGCGACGGCCGTGTCCATCACAAGCTGCACCGCGTGGAACAGCAGGATCGGGAACGTGACGAACGGCAGCGAGCGGCCTCCCGTCACGGCGGGCATCGCGGCGAGCAGCAATCCGACGGGCAGCGTCTTCTGACTTCCGGCAAACACCGTGGCGATGCGATCGAGTCGCGACAGGCCCAGGCCGCGACCACCGTACTCGGCGATGATCATCGCGAGTGCGTGCAGCCCGGCGCACTCGACGGCCAGTCGAGCGAAGTCGGTTCCCGTCGGCCACTCGCTCTGAATTTGCAGCCGTCCCCCCGCTTCGACCGCCGCCTTGGTCACGATCAGCAGGACAAGGCCCTGCGCCACGAGGCCGATATGAAACTTGCGGGCGTTCGCGAATCGCCCGAACGATGGAATCAGTCTCGCGAGTTGGCCGGCAATCGTGGGCAAGAGCACGGTCAGTGCGAGGTTGCGGATGATTGGTCCGGTGTCGATATTCGCGTCTGTTGAAAAGGCCCACTTCAGCCAGAGCGGAGTCAGCACCACGCCGAGGATGTTTGTCAGCAGGGTGATCAGCAGCGACACGGCATCGTTGCCTCCCGCCTGGCGCGTCGAAACGGAAGCCGTCGCCAGT
>JAYUFF010000670.1:0-1707 GCA_043738825.1 Schlesneria sp. | reverse complement strand
TCCCTTCCGGTCGCTGGAACTTGCGGAGATTGAGGCTCGACAAGTTGCAGGCGGTGTCGTCGAGGAACATGTACTCGGAGCACGGGTTCGACCCGTTGATGCGGCCCGAGTTCGGACACGTGTGCCACTTGTTGATCGTCGTGTCGTACTGCACGCCGGGATCACCGCAGGCCCAAGCTCCCTCGGCCATCTGCCGCAGGATGTACTTCGCTTCGTATTCGGGACCGGACTTGGTCGCGTCCGTCACCCAGCGCGTCTTCCACTTCTTGCCTTCGTCCACGGCGCGCATGAATTCATCGCTCAGGCGGACGGAGAGGTTGGCGTTCTGGAACATGATCGACGAGTAAGCCTCGCCGTTGAAGTTGGCGTCGTACTCGCCGCTGTCGATCAGCGTGCGAGCCTTCTTCTCTTCCTTGTTCTTGCACTGAATGAAGTCGAGGATGTCAGGATGCCAGTCCTTCAGCGACTGCATCTTCGCCGCGCGGCGCGTCTTGCCACCCGACTTCACGACCGCCGCGATCTGATCGTAGACCCGCATGAACGACAGCGGACCCGACGGCGTTCCGCCACCCGACAGCTTTTCCTTGGCACTGCGAATCGTCGAGAGGTCAGTCCCCGTCCCCGATCCAAACTTGAAGAGCATCGCCTCGCTGGTCGCGAGCCGCATGATGTCTTCCATGTTGTCATCGACCGACTGAATGAAGCAGGCCGACGCTTGTGGCAGTTCATACGCGGCCGCGGGACGTTCGACTTCCTTTGTCAGCGGGTTGAAGTGGTAGTTCCCCTTCCCCCCTTTGACACCGTACTGCTGGTAGAGGCCGACGTTGAACCAGACCGGCGAATTGAACGAGCCGTACTGGTGGAGACACATCCACGCCAGATCGCGATAGAAATTCTCGCCGTCTTCGCGGCTGGCGAAGTAGCCGTCGGCGATGCCCCAATCGGCGATCGTGCGAGCCACGCGATGAATCACCTGCTTGACGCTGGTCTCACGCTCGGGCGTGTTTGGCTCACCATAGAAGTACTTCGACACGACGACGTTCGTGGCGAGCGGGCTCCACGACGACGGGATTTCACAATTGGTCTGCTCGAACAGCACCTTGCCGTTCTCATCTTTGATCGCGGCGGTGCGGTAATCCCAATCGACCGTGGTGAACGGATCGGTATCGGGCGGGCAGAAGCGAGGGGCGACCGACATCGGGCGCATTTCAGGCAGATTGCGGGGAACCGCTCCCACTCCAAGAGCTACCGCCACAGACGAACCGGCAGACATCGACATTCCTTTCGACTCGTGCATCATGCACTCCTCTTCTCCAAGGATCGGGCGCAAACAGAAACGGCGGACGTACAGCCGCCGACAGGAAAACCAAGGGGGCGAAGGTCAGAAGAATCTGAGCAGATTGGCCACGAAACAACTATCGGTAGGGCCTTCGGCCAGACTGAAGCCCTATATCTGGTAAGCCAGCGGCAGCAAAGTAAAACAGCGGATGTCGGTTGTCAACGGTCTGTTTCCGCCGTCCCGACCGCCAAGGCCCCTACAGTCCGCACAAGTGTGCGTCGCTCACGGAGTTATCGATTTGTAAAAAAATTGGCGGCTCGTTCACAAACCGGTAGTGGGTACGCAGCGTGGGTCAATTCTGTTGACGCCCCAAGTATAGCCGCGCCAACTTTGCGCCGCACTCTGAATCGGGCATACTTCCCGGTCGC
>JAYUFF010000669.1:0-12127 GCA_043738825.1 Schlesneria sp. | reverse complement strand
CGGCATCGTGGACCGCGGCGCCGCAGATCACGCCGCGTGGACGGCCCGCCTGGAGGCCCACCTGCCGGCGGGCGGCGACGCCCGGCGCGAGTGGGACGTTGGGGATCGCACCGTTACCGCAAAATCCCACGGTCTGGCGACCGTGGCTACCTAAAGTGAGTGCCCATCCTACGAGACCAGACGAGTCATTTGTCCTTGGCCGGTGCCTCGTCGGTCAGAGAATCAAACTCTTCGACCCGGTTGGTGACATCGGCTTTGTCCTCGATGACTTCGTTCGTCGTACACAAGAGGTAGAACTGCAACAGTGGACGAAGTGACGAGGCGGGATCACGTTCCACGGCCAGGCGCAGGGTTTGAGTCGCCCCCTTGCAGTCACCCGATTCGAGTTGAGCCATCGCCATTTGGAAGCGCAACACGGTGGCTTCGGCCCGCACGTTTTCCAACGCCTGCATCACGGTCGCCGTGTGGGCCAGCGGATACTGGTCCGCTCCGACCCAGTACTGGTTGAGTGTCACGAAGGGCAGCGTCAACAGACTGGCTTCGGCCGCGTGCGCTTCGATCTCGCGAATCTGATCGCGCCACAGTCGGATGGCACGCGGATAATCGGCATTGGCGAGTGCCGAAGCCGCGACCCAATCACGCCACCCCGGTACACCTCCGGCGACAGAAACCTGTTCGACTTGCTCGAGTGTTTCATGTGCCTCGCGCACCCGGCCGGCCTCCAGCAACCAGACCCCGAGCATCGTCTTGGCGGCAAGATTCTGCTCCTTGTAAATCGCGTCCTCTTCGATGATCCGGATCGCCGTCAAAACTCCACCCATCTGATCGGCCGCCGACGCCACTTCGAGTCGATCGGCACCCGCGCCCAAACCCTGTTGAGTCATCTGCTCGATTTTCTTGACCGTGTCTTCCAGTGTCAGTTCGAGGTTGAGCAGGCTCTCTCGCTCTTGGCGTTCAGCGGCTGATGACTTCGGCGTGTACGGCCGCAGTATTTTGAGCTGCCGCACGGTTTCCAATGACAATTCACTGCGCTTCATTTTTTCGAGCAGCGAGACCAGCGCGTACCGCACGCTGTCATCCTCGGGACGCAGCCGGGCGGCCTGTTGCAGGGCCGCAACCGCCTGATAGTAGCGGTAGAGTCCGGACCACGGCACTTTCGCCTCGGCCATGAAGGCCGATTCGATTTGGTCGAGGACCAGCTGCGCCCGACCCAGCACCTTGTAGCCGTCGGCAGAATGGGGAGCTTCACGCAGTCCGGCCGTCGCTTCACGAATCGCGTGCATCGCGAGCGACGCTCGAATGACGGGCGGGATGCCGCCGGGCGATGCCGACATTTGCCAATAGTGTTGAGCCGCCTGGACGCCGGCTGGATTTGCAGGCCGTCGCAAGGCAAACAGATTGTCGTACGTCGTGGCGGGCCTGGCCCACTCACGAATCGTCTCCGTCACTGCGGCCTCCGCGCGAAACACCTTGTCAACGTATTGCAGCCGATGTGCCGGGATGAACTCATTCAGCAACTTGTCGTCAGTACCGTTGCGATAAAACACGGCCGTCGCCGCCGTCAGGTCCGTCAGTGACCAAGCCTCCGAGGAGAGCAGATCGCTGAACGTGGTGTAGTCGGGGGCGGGGTTCGGTCCCGTCAAACGTGGCATCGCGTGCGTGATCCGGTACTTGTCAAACGTCGCCAACCAGACCGCAGCCTGTCCGCTGCCCGGCACGTGCTCCCGCTTCTGTTGGAGCGCGCGGCGAGTCTTGTTGTACACGTCGATCAGGTTTCGTTCGCCTCGTCCCGAGAACAACCCCGCGCGGTTGTCGAGGAAGGATTTCTGGCCGCTCCAAACCAGCAGGTCGCCCTGCCGCACGGCGAAGTGAAATGGACGGTCATCGAATTGCAACGGTCGGCCATCCTTGTCCAAGGCCAGTCCGCGAAAGACATCCATCTGTGTGGCCAGGTTCTGATCGAATCCGACGCCCGTCCGCTTGCCGTCCGATCCGTCGATTCGCCCGCTGATGACCAGCCAGGCCAGCGCGAAGAAGCTGAGCACGGTGACGGCTCGTCCGCCGCGCGAGAACAGCAACTCACGCCAATCGAGCGAATAGACCTGTCCAAACCGCTGGCGATACCAATCCTGAGCATTCACCGTGCAGATCGCACAGTTCACCAGACTGGCTGCGGCCAGTTCGTGAGTCGTCAGGCACGCCAGTCCATTGAAGACGATCACCGCCAGCAGATGACCGGGATGCAGACGCTCGCGATTGAGAGACATCGCGACGACCGTCGCGGCGAACAACACGAATGCAGCAATGTCACCGTGATTGAATGACATCCAGTAGAAGGGCGAAGTGATCGGGTAAAACAACAACTCGACAGCACCCGGTCTCGGCGTCATCTGACTCAGCGTCTGATAGTCCACGAAGTAGAGGCGGATCGGCTCCAGCCAAGACTCCCACACGAATGTCGGGTACATCTGCCTCAGTGCCGGATAGTCAGTGAAGTAGAGCCGGATCGGCGACAGCCACGACTCCCAAAGAAAGGGATGGACGAACGCAACCGCGATCGCCCCGCCCGCCAATCGCCACCAGAGACTGCGCCGTTGTGCAGCCGTCTCGTCGCCGATCGCGTAGCGCCGCAGAGACTCACCCGCCGCCAGGCACAGCAGCAACAACCAGCCGAGAAACGCGCGGTTGTCAAACTGAGACCAGACCCAGGCGAGCGGGATCAGCGACCACAGCAACTTGATTGAAGCAGCCTCTTCCGCGCGGAACACGATGTACAGCGTCGCGGCCAGTCCGACGAGCGTGATGAGTTCCGGCTGCATCGTGATCTGCGGATAGCAAACGAGCAGTGCCAGCACGGCGCAGATCGATCCCCACCACGTCCTGATCGCCGACCGTTGGGCATGCGCGAGCAACCCAAACGCGAGGCCCGCCAGCAACCCCTGCGCAATCGACAGTCCGATCCCGCCCGAGGCGGCATGCACGCCCGCCGCGAACAGATCGAACAGCCACGACAGGTTGACCCAGCGGCGATCGCTCGCCGTGTACGAGAAGACATCGTTGGCAGGAGGCAACACGCCGTGAGACGCCAGGTACTCGCCCGTCTTGACGTGGACCAGCGTCCTCGAATCGGCGATCTGTGAAAATCCGAACAACAGCGCCAACCCAACGACGACCCAGCGGATCACGAAGTCGCCACGAATCGCCTCGTCCTCGACCAACTCCGGCGTGAGCGGCTCCCATTCGGGCAGGCCCTCATCGACGGGAGGCGCGGCTCCAACCACCGAACTCATCGCGGCATCGGGTTGCCCGAGCGGAGACTCTGCGGGTTGCGATTCGTTCGAGGCCGGAGCAGGTTCACTGGGACTGGCTTGATTGTCACCAGTCGGTTCGGAAGGAGAAGTCACAGTGTCGCTCGCGGATCACGGGAAAATGGACTCAAGACGGGCGGCATGGTACGAACCGCGATGAAACACGGTCAACCAACCCCCTCGAACGCGAGGCGACATACGCGGGACACCGCAAACGTGTTGGATGTCCTGTCCCCTCGACCGGACGCGGCGGCAAGAGCAGCGCCTCACAAGGGTCCGCCGTTTTTACGCCGAGGTCGCGTTGTACGCCGCGCCGCCTCGACGCAAGCCGGTCGCGAAAGAACGACCGCGTTTGGAGAGCAGGAAAATCGCGACCGGTCCTCATGATGTCGCAGGGCAAATGGAACCGCAGACGAAGTTGATCTTCACCTGGTACGGCGACCAGTCACACCGTGTCGAAGTCGTGACGGGGACCAGCCACTGGTGTCGTCGGAAGAAATGCTGGTCGAAGTGCTGCGGGGCTCGTCCGCGAATTCATTGATGACGTGGAATTGACGGTCTTCAACGCCAGTGGAGCGAGCTGGTCAACCGATGCGGGAACAACACGAATGCAACGACCTCCCCATTTTCCTCCCCACTCACGTTGGGGAAATGAAAAAGGGTTCACAGCGTTTCGCCGTAAACCCTTTTTTCCAAGATGCCCAGGACAGGAATCGAACCTGCACTCCGATGAAGGAACTAGGTCCTGAACCTAGCGCGTCTGCCAGTTCCGCCACCTGGGCTGAAGTCGGGCAGAGAATAGTTTCTTGACTGGGTGACAGCAAGGGCCGGTTCGTGATTTTCACGTTGACTGCCGTCATTGGGTTGACTGCCGTCACTTGATCGTCAGTTTGCGGACTCTGTTGTTGTTGCTGTCACCGACGTAGATGTTGCCGGTCGCATCGACGAAGACTCCGTGAGGGCGATTGAGGCGGCACTGCTTCGGGTCGCCATTGGGACCGTCGCCCGCTTGGCCGTCGCCGATGAGCGACTCGATCAGGCCGGTCGTCTTGCGGATGATGCGGATCGTGTGGTTCTCGGTGTCGCACAAGAGGATGTTCCCGGCGCGATCGACGGTTGCCCCCTTCGGCCCTGCGAGTTGTGCCTGCCGGGCATCTCCGCCATCTCCACCAAAGCCCTGCTTGCCGGTTCCGGCGATGTGATGCAATGTCTTCGTTTTGAGATCGGCTCGATAAACGGTGTTGCCTTCGCGCAGCACGATGATCACGTTGCCATCGGCTTCGAGCGCGAGTGTTCTCGGCCCGTTGAGTGGCGTTCCGACGAGTGGCGCTCCGTTCGGCGTTGCCTGCTTCTCACCCGTGCCTGCGAATGTGGAGACGATTCCCGTGCCGAGATCGACTCGACGAACGCGGTGGTTTTTGATGTCGCAGATCAGCAGGCCGTTCGAGCGATCCAGCAGGACCGAGATGGGCAGATCGAAGAGCGCCGCAGTGGCCGGTCCTTCGTCACCGACGAATCCGGTTTTGCCCGTTCCGGCAACGCTCGTCATCACGCCGGTCTTCCCATCGACTCGCCGCACCGCTTGGCTGAGCATGTCGGAGATGAAGTAGTTGCCGTCGGCATCGAACCGCAGTTCATGAGGCTGATTCATCAGAGCCTTCGTCGCCGGACCACCGTCTCCCGCGTACCCCGCCTGGCGTCCCGTCCCCGCCACGGTTGTCAGTGCGTTCGTTTTGAGATCGAGTCGCCGAACGATGTGGTTCGAGAACTCGCAGTAGTACAGCGCGCCGTCGGGTCCAATTTCGAGGCCGAACGGTTGTCCGACGCCCGCCTGAAGTGCCGGGCCGCCGTCACCTGAGAACTCGTCCTTGCCGGTCCCCGCGATCGTGACGATCTCGGCGGCCGACACGGACAGACTCAAAGCCAGCACGAACATCAAGGCGGGGCTGACGACTCGAAGCATCACAAGTTTCCATCAAGAGTGCGAAGAAGTGGTGACGATGCTACCCGCCGCGCGGGAGTGAATCGACCAAACGCGGGCAGGTTGAAAGCCTACCGTAGTCCGGTCGCTCCGCCGACCGGACATCTCGCCGACGGAGCGGTGAGACTACAGTCGCGGACAGGTTGAAACCCTACCCCACGGTCAGAGCGGTTCCCATCCGGTCCCGCGATGGCCGTAATTGAAGTGGTTGGGATGCAGCATCTCGGCGAGGATTTCGGCCGAGTCGAGCAACCGCGGGCCGGGCCGGTTGAAGTAGTGGTGGCCGTCGGCGACGAAGACTTTTCCCTCGCGAACGGCCTTGAGTACAGGCCACTCGGGGCGTGAAGTCAGCCAGTGCAGATCGATCCGCGTGCGCGAGATGCTCCAGCCGCAGGGCATCAAGACCAGCACATCGGGGTCCGCCGCAACCAGGTCACTCCATGCCAGCCACGGTGAATGCTGTCCGCGTTGGCTGAGCAGATTCTCTCCGCCAACGATTGCCACCAACTCGGGCACCCAGTTTCCCGCCGTCATCGGCGGCTCCAACCACTCGATGCAGGCGACGCGCGGTCGATGGAGCCGCTCGCCGCGATCCGATTCCGCACGAGCGATTCCCTGTGAGAGATGTGCCAGTCGGACAGTGAGACCGCTCACCAGATCCGGTCCACGCTCGGCGATTCCGAGCGTGACGGCCACGCGGCGGATGTCGTCGAACACGTCGTCGAGACAGTTCGGCGAAAGGGAGACCACGCGCGGACGCGAACCAACGCGCGAAGCCAGCGCCACTTCCACGTCGGCCAGGCTGACCGCGCAGACTTCGCATTGAGCCTGCGTCAGGATCAGCGTCGGTTGCAGCTCGTTGAGTTTTTCGACATCGACTTCAAACAGCGACAGGCCGTCGCGCAGCGTCTGCTTCACCCGGTCGTCGATGTCGCGACTGGAACCGCTCACGTCGATGCGCGGGCGCGAACAGACTGGCAGAGACTCGACGCTCGGCGGAAAGTCGCACTCGTGCGAGCGGCCGACCAGCCACGCTTCGCACCCGAGCGAGCAGACGATCTCGGTCGCGGCGGGCAGCAGGGAAACAATGCGATGCGACATGCGGGTCTCGTGCAGAGAAACGGGGATCACCACGTCGCACAGGCTGCCCGCTTGTACGACTTCCTCTTCAGTCGGGATCAAAGCAGACACACACAAGCAGACACACACAAGCGGGCAGCATGAGCGACGGGCGAGGAGGCTACACGCCGTGACGGAGCATCTCCAGCCAGCGCGATCGGCTGCGGATTCGTGTCCGGCTCGATATCCTTGCCGCCCGAGGTCGTGAATCGGTGGAGTCCTCGCGTGATGAGTTCCAGAATCCGAACGGCGATTGTGATGTCGAGGCTGCCGCGTCTCGCGGTGCCCGACGCGCCGTGGTTGTGTGGCGTGCGAGCCGCTCTGCGCCGCGTGCGTGATCGAGGCGACCGGCTGCTGGTGGGCGAGGGGACAGCCGGCAGCGACTTCGTGCGGCGCGGTGCCGAGTTGCTCGGCCTGAGCTGGGAGGTCGCGAGCAGTTCGAGCGGCCAGGCCGATCACACCGAAGTGGCGATCCCACAAAGTGACCGCATTCCTGAGCGAGACCGCGCACTCGCAGACGCCGCCGACGAACTGTTCGTGCTGTCCGTGCGAGACAACGGCCACTGGCATCGGCTGCTCATGGATCGCCTGAAGTCCGGGCGTGGTGGCGTGACGTTCGTGGACCTTGCCGAACTGGATGACTCCGCTGCGCGAGACGAGTTGCTCTTGCTGGGAGCATCCGTTTGGAAGCCCGACCCACTCCAGACGCTTCCATTCTCGGTGTCGAATGATGAGTTCATGCCAGCCGTCGAGTTCGCGGCTCATCCAAGGGAGCAACCGGCTCAGCGAATCGACGCGGTGGTGGAACTCGTTCCCTTTCCAGATGCCGACGGTTGGGTCTATCTGTCACATACGACGCGAGCCTGTCCCGGTTCGTGGCCGGAACAACAGCCGGACGAATACCTCGACTGTCTGTTGCAGTCGCGCGGCGATGCCGATCATTCGCCCGTGGGGACACTCGAGCGGATTCTCAGACAGCGGCGGTTGGTGGCGTCGGCGCGAACGGCTCGCGGAGGCAGTCGAGTCGTCAGCTTCACCGCCTCGCCGTTGTCGCGGCTGCCCGAATTGAGACGCTTCCGCCCGCATCGCGGTCGGTGGGACTTCGAACCGTTCGGGCTGTGCATCCGACAGACGTGGTTGATGCAACGCGGAGCACGACCGGTGCGCTACGGCGATGAGCCGGCATGGCAGAACTTGAGTGAGTCGGATCGGCCCTTCTTCCAGCCGGCTCACTCGGGCACTTCGCCTTCCGAGGGCACCGGCTCGGTCATCGACTGGACCGTCGAACGAGAATGGCGTCACGTGGGTGATCTCGACCTCAGCCAGCTCGCGCGCGAAGACGCTCTGGTCTTCGTCCCCAACTTCTCCGCCGCGCGACGCCTGTCGGCAGTCTCACCGTGGCCGATCACGCTCTGGCCCGATCCGACGATTGAAGTTGGGACGAACATGAAGGTCGAGTAATTCAACAGTCCCCTCACCTGGCGATCCGTCAATGTCGGGACGAGGTTCGGCACGATCATCAATCGAGCGGGACTCGTCGCGCGGCCCCGAGCGTGGCTGTTCACAAAAAATGTAGGGTGGGCAGTGCCCACATCATCACTCGTTGTCCCGCCACTGCTCGACATCGCCAAGCAGTGGTTCGCCGAGTGCGTGACCTGCAAGGTGAACACGTTCCCGCAATTGCTGCTGCTGGGGGACTCGTCCACGTTGGTTTACCGCGCGCCTACGTCACCGAAACTCGACGCACAGCTTGGAAACATCGAGTTTCGTCAACCCCTGCCATCCTTTGACGGATGAGCTGGCGAGCACTTCTCAACGATGATGCGCAGCGTGGCCGTGATGCTGTTGCCCACCACCCGTCGCACCACCTGACATTCCGCCACCCGACATCCCGCCGCCGTGATGATGATGATTGTGATGATGATGATGCTCGTTCTGGCTGACTCCAGAACTACCGCCGCCGGCCGACTGGCCAAGGTTGCCTGCCGGTCGAAAGCCGTTGGTCGTTCCATTGGTCGCATTGTTCCCGCCGGATTGTGTTCCCAGGCCGTTCGCACCGACCTGCGTTTCAGGTTTGTGAAGCAACTGTTGGCGGTTGTTTCGCAGTTGATTCAGGTCTTGGTGGCTCTTGGTGATGTCCTGCCGTTCGGTATGGATCGCCTGCTTGTCCGCAGTGATCTTGGCTTGATCGGCGGCTTGGTGATTCGGATTGATCTGAATGTCGTGTTGGAGGCTGTGGATTTCTCGCCGGTGCTGTTCGGTGGCCCGCGAGTCGTTGCGAATGTTGGAGTTGTCGCGTTCCATCTTCCGTCGATCGGCCCGAATCTGTTGAAGGTCTTTCGTCAGCGAACTCGCCGGTGGAGTGGCGCTCGATGCTCCCGTGGCAGGAACCACCGTGGCGGGAGGCGTGTCTGCGCGAACGACTGCGGTTTCGTAACCCAGCCACATGGTTCCGACGGCAACCGCGATACTCAGCTTGCGAATGTTCATGGTGTCTCCTCTTTCTGGTAGATCAGCCTGGCCGACCCAACGGTTACATGCCGTTGAGTCTTCGGTGTACTACCAATCTAGGTCAAAATCTGGCAATCCAGGCCACAACCCGGATTACAAGTTGGCAAGTTGATGGGGACAAATGCCAACGCGCCCTGTTGCGAGAAATCATCAACGCACGTCATCGCCCCAGCCTGGCGAGCAAGGGGCGAGCAATGGACGGAGTTCGCGAACGTCTCCAGTGTCTACGTCATCGCAACTCGACGAACGGCTTGGAAACGCGGGGTTGTGTAGAAGGCTCGGACATTCGCCCCGGTGAACAACGGTCGGCGAAATGTTTCGTGAGAAGCAACGCGGGCGAGCCGGTCGTACACGAGAAACGGTCAGTCTGAACGAGCGGCATTGGCGAACGTTGGCCGATGCTTCCGCTCGCCGATACACTCGGCAACTCTGATCGACACTTCCCGAGGAACTCGACGCCGTGCCTGATGCTGCTGTCATTTCATCTGGTGCCGCTTCAGCCGAACAGGTCGCGAAGTTCGTCGCACGCTGGCAGGCATCGGAAGCCGCCGAGCGGGCGAACTATCAACTGTTCTTATCGGAGTTGTGCGGTCTGCTGGGAGTCCCACAACCCGAGCCGACGAAGGCCGACGTTTCGCAGAACGGCTACGTGTTTGAGCGGGATGTCACGTTCCAGAATCCCGACGCCACGACGAGCATCGGCCGGATCGACCTCTACAAACGCGGTTGCTTTGTGCTGGAGGCGAAACAGGGGAGCGAACAGGCCACGAACGACGATCCGTTTGAACTCGTCGCCAGCCGAAGAAGACGAAGAAGGGAACGGCCGTTCGCGGGACGAAGGGTTGGGACGATGCGATGGTGAAGGCCCGAGGCCAAGCCGAACAGTACGCCCGCGCGTTGCCGACCGACGAAGGCTGGCCGCCATTCCATCGCGTCCTGTTTTGAGGAAAGTGCGACACAACCGCACTTGCGACCCATGAAGTTCAGTGATTTGCAGTGTTTCTGCTGTACATCCGAGAGACTCTCACGCATGATTACGCAGTTGAGGCGTCTGCAACCTCATACCGCTACCGCAGGTCACTCAAGCCTCTGAGGCCCGACATGTTAGTTTCGTTCTCGGTCAGCAACTTCCGATCATTTGGCGATGAGGAAACGCTGAACATGGTCGCCAGCAACAAGCTTACTGAGCACCCGAGTCACTTGGTTCCCGTTCCGGGAACGGGAATGTCCGTACTTCGAGCCGCGCTGCTGTACGGAGCCAATGCAGCAGGAAAGTCGAATCTCATTCGGGCGATGCGGTTTGCCCAAAAAGTGATTGAATCGCAGGGAGAAACGGTCCGTCGCGTTGATTCCTTTCGGTTTGGCTCCGAGTCGGTAAGCAAGCCGAGTTCGTTTGAATTTCGCTTCCTGATTTCAGGGCGCGTCTTCGTCTACGGGTTCGACATCACCAGCAAGCGGATTTGCGGAGAGTGGTTGTCGGTCGTTAAGGGCGACGACGAATTGGTCGTGTTTGAACGGGACGCGATGGGTACCGCGAAGATCGAATCCAAGTCGCGCAGTTGGCTCGCCGATGAAACAACGTTCTCCACGTTGGACAAACTCATCCTTCTTCCGTTGCGTCACGACCAATTGCTTCTCAACCGTGCGATTGGGATTGGCTTACCTGAGAGTGTACAGGGCTCTACGTTGAGCGCAGTCATCCGTTGGCTGACTCGGAACTTGGTGATCCTGAACCCCGACCATCGTGAATCCGACATCCTTGATCGATTGGATGACGACGAAAACTTTTGCACGTTCGCCTCTCGCTTCCTCGAAAGTGTCGGGACGGGTGTCGCAAATTTGAAGATCGAAAAAACCGAACGTGATGCGAGTCCCTATGAACGCTTGTTACTTAAAGACCGCGGCTCACTGAAGGGCATGCCGCGGAACGAAAAGCTGAGGGAAACCGACGTTGTGCCAATTGATGATGGCTCAAAACGCGTGATTTCTCGACGGCTAATTGCTGAGCACCCATTGCCCAGTGGTTCGGCGAGCCTCTCGTTCTCGGAAGAATCGGACGGAACTCGTCAACTGCTCCATCTCATGCCCGTGTTGGACTCGCCTCCCGATGAGTGGCGGGTCGTTGTCATCGACGAATTGGATCGCAGTCTGCACCCGCTCATTTGCTGGGAGTTCCTTCGGTTTTTCAGCGAGACAACTCCCGGTGAGCACAAGCAATTGATCGTGACGACCCACGAGGCTCATCTCCTCAATCAAGATCTGCTCCGGCGTGACGAGTACTGGTTTGTCGAGAAAGATGCCAAGCAGCAAAGCAGGCTGGTCTCGTTGTCCGACTTCAAGGTGCGGAATGACCTGCAAGTCGAAAAGGGTTACCTTCAGGGGCGATTTGGAGCGATTCCGGTGATCGGTTCCATGACGGCACTTGAACAGCTCTTACAAGCTCGTTCGACAGGAGACATCGCGAATGCCTCGCAAGAAGCGCCCTCTTGATCGCGATGGCGGGATTGTTCGCGACGCCAGTCTGATAGTCATTGCGTCCGAAGACACCTATGCCGTCAAGGTCTATTTCTCCCGATTTCGTACGCGCCAAGTCCAGTTCCGCGTGTTATCAACCGAGGATGGTAAGTCGTCTCCTAAGGATGTGGTCGATCGTCTGAATGAGTTCAAGAAAGAGTTCCAGACGTTGGATGGCGATCAGTTCTGGTACTGCGGAGACTTGGATCACTGGGCGCAATCCGGCCACATTGCAAACTTCACCGAGGCGATCAGGCTTTGCCGACAGGCCGACTATCACATCGCGATCAGCAATCCGTGTTTCGAACTCTGGCTGTTGCTGCACTTCGCCGATTTGGGTGCGAGCCAGTCAGTGAAGTGTGCAGATGTCGAAGCGCAGTTGTCAGCAACTGCGAATGGTTACTCGAAGCGGGTCGGCTGTGTGGCGGCAATCACCCCTGAAATGGTCCACGATGCGATCCGTCGATCAAAAGCACTGGACGCGACTCTCGACGTGATCCCGCAAGTGCCGACAACTCGTGTCTATCTCATTGTTGAAGAACTCTTGAAGCGGGACTCGATTGATCTGATTTAGCGACACGCACAAATCGAATTTGCTCGGGCGAGACGCTCACCGACAAAGAGAAGACGATTCACGAACAGGGGCTGGTGTCGGTCCTCAAACAGATTCACGACGAACTCGACGCGGCCGTGT
>JAYUFF010000668.1:0-4578 GCA_043738825.1 Schlesneria sp. | reverse complement strand
ACATGCCTCCCACAAACGAACCCGTGCCGAGGGTGCAGAAGTGATGCACGGCCGAGTTGCCCGACACGATCGCGTAGTCGTGGACGTGGACGTGTCCGCCCAGCAGGACTCCATTCGTCAGGATGGTGTTGTTGTACACGTGGCAGTTGTGAGCCACATGCGCATTGGCCATCAAAAAATTGCGGTGGCCGATGCGCGTGATGCCGTCTTCCTTGTCGGCACCGCGATTCACGGTGACACCTTCACGGAAGAGGTTGTCGTCACCGATCTCGACCTTCGTCGGTCCGCCGGCATAGCAGAAGTCCTGCGGCTCGGCCCCGATGACCGAACCGGGGAAGAAGCGATTCCGTTCGCCGATCGTCGTATGGCCGCAGATGGTCACGTTGTTGTCGAGCTGGCAGCCGTCACCCAGTACGACGTGCGGGCCGATCACGCAGAACGGGCCGATCTCAATCTCGTCGCCCAGTTGAGCCTGCGGATCGATGTGAGCGAGAGGTGAGATGTGGTTGGCCATGATGTCGGGATCCTGGAAGCAGGTCGATGGTTGAGAGTCGATGGTTGAGGGCAAGACGAACGGCCATGAGCGGAACTTCGACTTGCCCTCAACCCTCGACCCTCGACGATCAACCTCCTACGCGGCTTTTCTCAGGGATTGGACGGTCGTGTGCGCCGCCAGTACTTGGCGGCAGATCGCATGATTCAAGTTGTGACCCGAGCGGTAGGCTCGGAAGTGACCGTGGACATCGCAGCCGAGCAGCGCGAAGTCACCGATGCAGTCGAGCACCTTGTGCCTCACGCATTCGTCGGCCGCTCGCAATTTGTTGCCGATCACGCCCTCGGAGCCGAAGATCAGCAGGTCTTTTTCGGTGACTCGCGATCCGTAACCCTGGGCCTTCAGTGCCGCGACTTCGGTTTCGAGGACGAAGGTCCGCGCGAAGGCCAGGTTGGCGATGAAGGTTTCGGGTGAGAACTCGAACGTCAGCAATTGCGGCTTGATCGGCGAGCGAGGTCCGTAATCGAGTTCGTAGCTGATGACCAGCGTGCGGCGGAAGACGGGACCGGCGGTGATCTCGGCGTGGGTTCCTTCGGCTGCGGCGCGAGCGGGTTGTCGGATGACGAGCACCTCGCGCGGCGCAGACTGCTCGACGATGCCGGCATCGAGCAAAGTTTGAACGAAGCCGAGGCTCGATCCGTCCGCACCGGGCGCTTCGGGCGCGTCGAGTTGGACCAGGCAGTTGTCAATCTGCAATCCGCCCAGCGCGGCCATGACGTGTTCGATCAATTCGACAGTCGCTGCGCCATTCGAGATCGCCGTCCGGCGCTGACGAGCGACAACGTGTTCGAGTGTTGCCGGGATCGGCTTCGTTCCCGGCAGATCGACACGCTGAAAGCGGATGCCGGTGTGTTCGTCGTCCGGCAGAAAGCGGAGTGCGACATCGGCTCCGGTGAGAAAGCCGAAGCCGTGGAACTCGGCCGGGCGCGCGATGGTGCGTTGATGTCGCGGTTGCAAGTGCCTCTCCCTCGTGTCGCCATCGCTTAGTCGCGAACGGCGGGGCGAATATGCAGCCGACCCCGGTGATCCACCGGGGTCGGCTGGCAAGGGACCATCCGACGAGGGCGGATCAGTTCTTGGGTGTACCGGTACGATCCGTCGTTCGCGGCGGTTTGACAGGAGCCGTCGTCGCGGCCGGTGGAGCGAACTTGCGGTTCAAGAATTCCAGCACCGAGGGGGTGATGTCGTCTTCCTCGTGATGATAGACCACCTGGCGGTTCATTCCCTGGAGCAGGTTCTGGGGATTCTCGGTGTCCAGCTCTTCACGGTTGAAGCGAATGATGAGCGTGTACTTGTGATAGTCGGCATACTTCTTCACGGCGGCCGAGGTCTCATTGTAGACCAGCAGGTAAATCTGCGATTCCTTCTTGAGGAAGTCGCGTGAGGCGGCTCGACGGAAGGTCTCGAACGCGGCGGCTTTTGACACGATGCTCTGTTCGGCCTTCGTGTAATCGGGTCCGCCTTCCAGCATCCCCTTCATGTCCTTTTGCATCTGGCCGAGTTCTTCCTGCATGCCCTTGGCCTTGGCTTCACTCGCACCGATCTCTTCCTTCAACTCTTCGCGCAGCGCCTCGAACTTCTTGTAGTTCTTGAAGACGTGTGCCATGTCAATCAACCCCACCTTGTGCGGCGCGTTCGACGCAGCCGCGGCGGCGGGGGCTTCTTTGTTCTGGCTCCAGGCATTGCCACTCAGAGTCAGAACGCCTGCAAGCAAGGCCAGGGCGGATGCCCCAATGATGGTTCTCTTCACGGCGAATGCACTCCTTTGCGTGGCCGAAGGGATGGGATTGTGCTCGATGAGCAATTGTCCGCAGGCCGCGAGTCGATCCGAGACTCACCACACCACAGACACCCGGCCGCGTCCGGCGGACTCGGCAAGGCGGCGGTATTTTGCACACGCCGGGAATCTCGTCAAGACGAAGAAATCCAACGCGGGCTGCCGTTCGCCGATTTTGATGAAATCGCGTTCGGCTTCGGCCGGATTGGCCACTGTGATCCCACAGGCCTCACTTCAAGAACGGCTCCAACCGTCGCACCACGTCCGGTGAACCGATCGCGGCCTTGCCAAACCCGCTGACCGCACCCAGAGCCACCGCCTGCTGGTCGTACTCGGAAAAGTTCGTGACCAACATCACGGGCTGCGTCGCCAGAGTCGCATCCGCTTTGAGAGCCTGCACCAGCTCGAGCCCCTCGCTGCCATCCGCGTCGAGTTGCCGGTTGATCAGCACGAGATCAAACGGCTGCTTTCGCAAGAGGTCGGTGGCCGCCAACGCCGTCGGCGCGGGAGTGATCTCCACTTCAAAATGCGTTTGCAAAAAACGGCTGATCGCGCCGTGATCGAACCCGCACTGACCGATGCTGAGAACCTGCTTCATCGTTTGCCTTTCACCAGAGAATCCATTCAGAACGAGTGTCTGCGACGCAGCGTTCTTTCGCCAGGGAGCGTGGCCCCGCCTTAGACCTCACGCGGTCGTCGATCGAGATGTTTCTCCAGTTCGAGTCTTGGTGAGCCGCGCGGCTCACCAAGAATGTCTGATCGACGACCGTGTCAGGTATAAACGAAAACCTCTCACTCAAGGCCGTGTGAGGTAATGTTCGTCACACGCCCGATCGGGCGCGCGACGAACCTGATCTTGCCCGATTCGGCCTGCCAAGGTATTCCACCGCTCCACCCGTCGGCAAGTTCTGCCGGTCGTTCAGGGAAGAAGCGGATCGAAACTCATGAGCCTTCGCGCGGACAGGATGTCGCCGGCGCATCGCACACTGCTGCGATCCGCGCTCGTCTGCGCGCTGTGCCTGCTGCCGGGTTCGCTCGCCCGCGCCGAAGGCGAACTGGAGCGAGGCCCCACTCGCGCCGCGGTCTCCAGTCTGCCGCTGCCTCCGCGCGCGAACGGCCGCGACGGTGCGGCCACTCCTCACACAAAGACCGCTTCAAACAGCGGCGGCTTGTGGACGACGGTCCTCGCGCTGGGAGCCATCGTCGGCGCGTTGGCACTGGCCGGTCGCTGGCTCAAGCCGTACCTCGGTGCCCCGCGCGGGCTGCCGATCGAGGCGCTCGAACTGCTCGGCCGACGCCTGATCGAACCGAAGGTCTCCATCCACCTGGTCCGCTGCGGCGGCAAGGTGCTCGTGTTGGGAGTCTCGCCCGATGGTGTGCGGACTCTCTCCGAGATCGCCGATCCGCACGAGGTTGAACGCCTGGCAGAAGCCTGCTTGAACCAGGGTGGCTCGCGGAACACCGCGACCGGTCCCCGAGCGAACTCGCCGCGCGAGGCATCGATGACGGCGAGTGCCGCGCGTTCGCGTGAGCCTCGTCTCGCCACCTTCAATCCCGGCGAGGAGGCGACGCATGCGTGAACGTCTCGCTCCAGTGGTTGCTCTCGCCAGCTTACTGATCGTGTGGGCTGGCGGTTCTGTCGCACTGGCTCAGGAGAGATTCGAGCCGCAACGCGGCGCAGGCAACTCGCCAGTCGAACGTCTCGACTCGCTTCAACCGCGCACTCGCGGAGCCGCCGTTCAAGCTGCCGCGTTCGAGCAGCCCGTCGCACCGCCAGCCGCAGCGCCACAGATCGGTGCCCAGAACGGATTCGATCCCAACGTTCTCACATCGCCGGCGGGAATCGGCACGTCGTTGAAGATGCTCGCGCTGATGACGGTCCTCGGGTTGGTCCCTTCGATCCTGATGATGACGACCTGCTTCGTGAGATTCTCGGTCGTGTTCGGCCTGCTACGACAGGCCATCGGGACGCAGCACGCACCGCCCAATCAGGTGCTCACCGCGCTCAGTTTGTTTCTGACGTTTCTCGTGATGGCTCCCGTCTGGCAGCGGTGCTACGACGAGGGAATCCGGCCCTACACGAAGCCCGCTGCCGGTGAGCAACCGCTCGACGACGCGACCGCCTTTCAACGGACGGCCGCTCCGCTTCGGCAGTTCATGTCGCAGCAAATCGACCGCGCCGGGAATGCCGATGCCGTCTGGATGCTGCTCGACTTCCAACGCCCCGCCGAGAACTCGCCCGCCGCCT
>JAYUFF010000667.1:0-4581 GCA_043738825.1 Schlesneria sp. | reverse complement strand
CGCTCAACCGGCGCAGCAGGCTCGCGGTTTGGATGCCGGGTGAGAGCAACCGCTCTTCCATCACGATCACGTCCGCGCCGACTTCACCCGCGATGGTCTCGGCCGTTTGCCTCGCTCGGACGAGCGGGCTGTGCAGGATCAGTTCGGGAGCCTCTTCACGCTCCAGCAGCCAGCGTGTCAGTTGGCTCACCTGCCGTCGGCCCAAGTCCGTCAATTGCCGAGCGTGATCCGAGGATGCATGGTCGGGGTCGCTTGCTTCACCGTGTCGGGCCAGCCAGAGCTTCATGCTTCGGTCTCCTTCTGCGTCGTCGGGACATCAAATTGGAACTGAAGACCCCTCACCCTAACCCTCTCCCCGCAGAGCCGGGGCGAGGGGACAAGGCGGCATCTTCGCGTGGCTTGACGGTTTCCTCGGGGGGCTTGAGCGAGACGAACTCGCGGTACAGCAGCAAGTCGTACAGAACTTTGATGCCGCCCGCCAGATAGAACGGCATTCCCGCCAGCAGCACATTGTCCGAGCCGAGGAACCGAGTCGCCAGCCACGGCGAGAGGGCTGCGCCGAGAGACCTCGCCATCGCCGTGACGCCCGCCGCCGCAGAACGCTCTTCAGGGGAAACGACCGCCATCACGTAAGACTGCCGCGTCGGCACGTCCATCTGCGAGATGCTGTAGCGAATCAGCAGCAGCGTCAGCGCGAGCGGGAAGTTGGGCATCAACGGCACGAGGATCAACAGCACGTTCGACGGCAGGTGCGTGAAAACCATCGTGTTGACCAGGCCGAACCGGTTCGCCAGACGAGCGGCCATCAGCGATGAAATGCCCGCGAGAATGTTGGCCCCGAAGAAGATGCCTCCCAGCGTGGCGAGGTCCACGTTGAAGCGAACCTTGAACCAGTAAGCCAGCACACTCTGCACGATGAAGCCGCCGCCGAAGGCATCGAGCGCGAAGAGGACGGACAACTTGGCCACGATCCCGCGCGATTGGCCCAGACCAAGCGGGCCTTTCGTCGAGGCCACGGCCAACTCGTTGGGAGCCACCTCCACACGCGAGGACAGCCAGCAAAACATCGCGGCCAACACGAGGCCGAACGCGCCGTAACCGAGCACGACCGGACGAAAGACATCGGCTCCAATCGCGCCGCGTAACTCGGCCCACTGACAGACGAAGCCTCCGACGAGTGCTCCGACCGCCGTGGCGAACGAGCCGATCAGGTTGTACCACGCGAACACGGTCGTGCGGCGATCACCCGGCAGAAGCTGAGACAGCGCGGCCTGCTCGATGGAAAGAAACGGCCCGATTTCACTGCCGCTCGGGCTGATGACGCCGATCGTCGCCGCGACCAGCAGCCAGACGAAGTCCCTCGTGATCACAAACAAGATCGCGGCAAAAACCATCAGGATCGCTCCGACCACCAGCATCCGGCGGCGTCCCATCCGGTCGGCCCGCGTCGTGATCGGCAGCGAAACCGCCGTGTCGCCCAGCAGCGTGAGCGTCAGCAGCAAACCAATTCGTTCGTGATCGAGTCCGACCGCGCTCAGATACAGCACCAGCACGACCGACAGAAAGCCGTAAGCAAACAGCCGAACGGATCGCGTCGCGAACAACAGCGGCACGTCGAACGAGCGATCTGCGTGGGCCGTGGCCGATTGCGAAGAAACATCCATGTCCGCCAGCCTCTCGTCGAGAAAGGTTTCGGATCTGGGGTCGGCAAGACGTCGATCAACGCCTCAAGCCACCGACCAGAAATCTTCGTCGTTGACGGGTTCGATCTTGGTCTCGGCGGGAGGCAGTTCATTGACGTGCCGTCGCTTCGGGCGGCCTCGATGCGCTTCGACACCCTGCACGGCATACGGCTCGATGACCAAGTTGACTCGCATCTCGATGCTTGTCAGCAGTTCGCCCTCGTCGCCGGAGACGAATGTAAAAGCGGAACCCTTGGTATCGACCGACGACAGCCGTCCCGTGCGGCCGATCCGATGAACGTAGTCGTCACAGTCCTGCGGGATGTCGTAGTTGATGATGTGCGAGATGCCGCTGACATCAATGCCTCGACCCATCACATCGGTGGCGATCAGCAGCCGGATTTCGCCATCGCGAAACTGCCGCATCACGCGGTCACGGGAAGTCTGCGCGAGATCGCCGTGAATGAAGGCCGTTTGCGGCAACCGGCCCGCGAATCGGCGAAAGACCTCTTCGGCCCCGCGTTTGGTGCGAGTGAACACGATCGCCTGAAGAGGCCGCTCTTGCAGCAGCAACTGGACCAGCACGGGGAACTTCCGGTCGTGATCGACGGCCACGTAGTACTGATCGATCGTGTCGCTGTTGACGGTATCGACCGACGTGTCGATTCGCTCGGGGTCGAGCATGTAGCGTCGCGCCAGGCGTTCGACCGGCGGTGGCAACGTGGCCGACAACAGCAGCGTCTGTCGCTCGGCAGGGCAGCGTCTGAGAATCCGTTCGATGTCCGGACGAAAGCCAATGTCGAGCATGCGGTCGGCTTCATCGAGGACCGCGATCTTGAGATCTCCCAGGATGAGACACCCGCGTTCCATCAGGTCGATCACTCGACCGGGAGTGCCAATCACAATCTGAGCACCGCGCTGCAACTCGTTCATCTGCGTCCGGAGCGGTCGTCCGCCCACGCAGCACGCGGTCGTCACGGCATGGTTCGATGTCAGCCGGATCGCCTCATCGGCCACCTGCTGGCTGAGTTCGCGCGTGGGAGTCAGCACGAGGGCCTGAGTGCGCGGATCGTCGAGGTTGATTCGTTCGAGGATCGGCAGCACGAACGCCGCCGTCTTGCCGGTCCCGGTGCGAGCCTGACCGATGCAATCGCGGCCCGTCAAAGCGATCGGAATGAACGCGGACTGGATCGGGCTGGGGGCTTGAAACCCAATTTTGCGGAGTACCGCGAGAGAAGTCTCACTGAGACCCAAATCTTCAAATCGAGCGGGAACCGGCTCCATGTCGTCAGTCAACCGACCATCCTTCTGAAGTGATGCGGGCGGGACCACAGGCAATTCGCCACAAGTCCAATCGCATGTGTTGTTGCCGGGTGACTATAGGCCGCTCACTTGACAAGGTCAATCAAGGTTTGCGGCAACGACGGATTCATCAAACTGCGCCGCCTCCGTCAGAGTGTTTGATAGAAGCCTGAAGTCCAAGCGAAGGGAAACGTCATCCGTCCTTCGCTTGCGCTTCAGGCTTCCATGCGAACGTGAATCATTCGGGTGATCACTCTGCATTTGGGATTTGGAACACGGCCGCTCAATCACGACCGATTCACACGCGATACCGCGCTCGTGTGACGGCGTAGGAACGTGGAAACAGTCGCAGTCCTTTCGTCCTCTGGCGATGCTCGCTAACCTACCTTTGAACTCATCTGCGAACTGAGCCTCTCGCCCCGAGTTGGTTCGCGCTTCGTTGTCCGCCGCTGTCGAGGAACAAGTCATGCTTCGACGTTTGTTGTGTCTGATTGCAGTCACTCTCTGCCCGTTCGTACTCCGAGAGTCCGCAGCCGACGAACCCGTTGGCAAGGACAAGCCGCCCGCAAAGGGAGCGGACTCGAAGAGCGAGCCGACTCCGCTGAACAAGTCCGGCACGGTTCAGATAGACCTCAAAGCGAAGCGGCTACTTGTCAAATCGGAAGTGGTCATGCGCGAAGGACTGCTGGAGATGCTCGTCTGTCTCAAGCAGACCAAGGAACACGAATCACTGTTGTCGGTCGATGCCAAAGCGCAGGTGATCCATGCGGGATTGGTGGCCCTCGGTGCCGAGGTTGGCAGCCCGGCGAAGTTCGTTCCCGAGTACAAGCCGGCGACCGGTCAGCAGATTGACATCTTCTTCACGTGGACCGACGCCGACGACAAGCTGCATCGCGACGCGGCTCAAACGTGGGTCCGTCACGCCACGCGGAGGTACTTTGTCGAGAAGCTCGATCCGCCGCCGAAGGGCTTCGCAGTGCCGGCCGACAGCGATCTCAAGTGGGACGACAAGCACAAGGACATCCTGTGGTACGGCCCGATGAGTGAAGCCCAGCGCGACGGACTGCTCAAGATCAGCAAAGATGCCTCGTTCCAGAAGGCGATCAAGTCGATCTTCACGCAGACACAGACTCGGCAGATGGACGCGCAATGGGTCTTCGCGGGGAGCGGCTTCACGACCGACGCGAATACGGGTGAGAAGTTTTACCTCGCCGAAGCCGGAGACCTGATCTGCGTGGCCAACTTTACGACAGCGACGCTGGACCTCGCCATCGAAAGCAGTGCCACGAACGACACGCTGATGTTTGAAGCCTACACCGAACGCATCCCGCCGCTCGGCACCAAGGTGACGATGGAGTTGGTCCCGGTCTTCAAGAAGCCAGCCGGGTCGAAGCCAGCGACTACTGGCCGTTGAACTTAGGGGGCGAACGATGAGTGCCGACAATCTGGCGGCCGGATCGACTCACGAACGGGCCACACTGGGAGGGGGCTGCTTCTGGTGTGTCGAAGCGGTGTTCGAGCAACTGCGCGGAGTGTCAGCGGTCGAGTCGGGCTACTGTGGCGGAGGCGTGACGGCTCCGACCTACGAGCAAGTCTG
>JAYUFF010000666.1:0-12150 GCA_043738825.1 Schlesneria sp. | reverse complement strand
TCACGATCACCTCTTGGGGGCCAGCGACCAATCGGGTTTTTCGGCGCTGGGACGGGAGGCCGATCAAAGCGGGAACATTTTCCGGACTGATTGGCACCGCTCATCCCGAACCTGACCTGGCCCATTACCCGCCGCTCGCCATTCCGAGCGCGGACTGGGGCGGGGAGGCGTCACCACTCGATGGGTTCTTTGAACCTCAGCCAACACGTGAACGCATCATCGGCGCGGTTGACATCGACGGGATTTCCACGATCGCGTGGGAGCGAGCGTGGAAACGAGGTGCCATCTGGACCGTGATGGTCGGGTACGTCGATCCGAATCGTGCCGGTATTCCGCTACGACTCGAAATCTATGGCGCAGCGGAACTGCCTCTCGCGGAACAACTGTCCGTCCCGTGGGAGGATCGACATGTCAAGCGGGGTGTCTACTTCCCGATACGGCGGGTCAAGACGAACCAAATTGCCGACCGAGACGGTATCGCGTATCCGACGAAAGGAACCGTCGAACACTTTCAACCGCTCAGCCCGGACAACGGGGCAGAGGTGGTCGTCGTGCGCCAAGAAGAATGGGACGTGCGATCCGTGGAACGGGATCGTCCGATGAGCGAAGAAATGTTCGCCCTCAAGTTTCCCGCGAACACCGTGTTCGTCGATCAGACCCGGAATGAAACTCGATTGACTGGTGACGTGGACGGCCACGCGGACCGCGTGATCGGTGGACTGCGCCCCGATCCACGGCAGGCCACCTGGTGGCTGAATCGTTGGGTGTGGATTGTCCCAATCGGCGTGATTGTTCTTTTCGTCGGGGTGAGATCATGGCGGCGAAACAGATAGCAGGTTGGTTGGCGATTGTGGCCCTGGCTGTGATTGGTGCATTCCATACTGGACGGTCCTTCGCCAACGAAGTCGAAGGATCTTCTTTGCCGGGCTGTGCCGAAACGGCGGTCTATTCGCTGTTGAGGCTGTCCGGCACTGAGACGGCCTTGAGCCGTGTCAGCCTCGCGTTTCGCAGCCGGGATGCGCAGTTCGATCCCACACGGGTGTCGATCCACGAACTGCGCGCGGTGGCGTCTGAGTTTGGTACGCGAACCAACGCCGTTCGATGGGATCCCGCGCGTCTCGAGCAGTTGCCAACTCCGTGCATCCTCTATTTCCATCCCAAGCGTTGGGCGGTCAATCCGTCCACCAGTTCCGGCCACTTTCTGACGGCGGCCCGATTGGAAGGGGACCGTCTGATTGCCTTCGACTGGTCGCCCATCTCGGCCGATCCAGAATTGAGCCTGCCCATCGAGGTCGTCCGCGCCGCATGGGATGGTGACGCCATTGTTCTGGAGAGTCACATGTCGTCCCTGACGTGGCAGACGGTTCTCTTCGGCATCGCCCTGCTCGCCGGGGGCGGAACACTGCTGGTGAGGCGTCGCGCGCACCGAACCACTGCGGTCCTGATGCTGTGCGGGGCGCTCCTGACGTGTGGCTGCAAGGGGTCGTCAACACCGCTGCCTGCTACGGGATCAACCTTGATCGTCGCACAGACGACGAAGGCGCTCGGTGTCATTGGCGGAGACCGGGCCGTTGAGGTCCGGTTTCCATTCAAAGTCTGGGACCATGGCCCCATCACAATCCGAGAGGTCTCGAAATCGTGCAATTGCACCACAGTGAATGCGGATGTTGTCGGTCATTCGCTTGAGGCAGGCTCCTCCCACGAGATTGTGCTGCAACTCCGCCCCGACGGAACGGCGGCGCGGGCCGAAGCGCGCACGTTGACGCTGCTAACCGATCCACCTTCCCCCACGCCCATTGTGCTGGCCGTGACCTATCGTCCGCGCGGTGCTCCGCGACTGTCCGTGTCGGAACTGGTCGTGGAGGCCACGCCAGGAAATACCGTCACCACGCAGTTTGAAATCACGCATCACCGGGCTCCCTCCGACCTTCGTTCCAACCTCAAACTCGCCAGTTGTCACTGGGGAGACTTCCATGTCGAGGGAAACGATTCTCGCACGGAAGATTTCGATGTTCGCGGCGATGCCACTCAGAAACTGCTCATCGATACGACGACCATCCGATTGCGATCGACCAAAGCCTTCGATTACGGCGTGCATCGCTCGGTCCTCACGCTGGCGTTTGAGCATGGTTCACCGACCACGCTGCCGGTGATTGTTCGGGTGACTCATCCGTTTCATCCCGTCATGCAACGCGTGTTCTGTGGCCGACTGCGGTCGGCGGCACCCTGGTCGGTCGCCATCCCGTATCGTCGCGGCTCGCCCGCATTCGCAATCTCCAAGGTGGAATGCGATCCGGCGACGATCAGCGCTGAACTGACCGACAAAACGCTGACGGTTGCGGGGCGCGCACCCGCAGAGCCCGGCCGTTTTGAGGGACGGGTCACAGTCACCTTTGAACACGACTCTTTGCCGCCCGTGGTGATCCCGTTCAGTGGCATTGTGGCTGAGAACTAATTCCGAAGGACGGCAAACAACACGACCGTCGCCAACGGGTGGTCCCCACCCACCGCAGGGAAACAGACAATGAGCTTCGCGCTCTGCCTCGCCGCTTGCGGCCTGAGCGGCGTCGCCCTCGCGACGGCCGGGATGCATGCCAGCTTCGGCTGGCTGGCCTGTCTGGCTCTCGTACCGTTGGCGTTGAACGTGCGCGGTGCAACCAGTTGTTTTCAAGCCACTGGTTTGGGAGCGGTCTTTTCTCTGGGCTGGTCATTGCCGACCATCGAGTGGATTGCCAACTTGGGGTTCCACTCGGACGGCTGGACACCCTACGCGGTCGGTTGGGTATTTCTGACGCTGCTGTTCGCGACGACTCACGCGGCGGCGACGGCCCTGCTTTATTGGTTATGGGCCAAACGCGGCTGGTCCTGCACGCTGGCACTCGCCGTGGCCTGGTCCTCGTGGGAATGGACTGCGGATGCTTTGTTACGGGGCGGTTTTGGTTTGAGTCTCGATCCAATTTGTTTGGCGGCGACACAACTGGATTGTGGTCCGTTCGCACAGTGGGCCGCAGTCGGTGGCACCTTGCTGGTTGCCACACTGGTCGCGGCTGTCAACGGTCTCGTGGTCGATGCCTTGGAGGCGTGTCGTCGCCGCGATCCACCGTCCCCTGCTCCGCGAGCCGTCGCGGCCACCGCCGTTCTGTTGGGTGCATTTGCGTTCTACGGTGTCATGGCTCCACGCTGGGACGACTCGTCGGAGGGACCGGCAATCTTGCTCGTTCCCCAAGTGTGGGGGGAGGACTCCGGACTCGATCTGCATTCCGCCTCTTCCTGCGACTTGATCGTGTGGCCGGAATCGGCAATGTCTGGCGTTCTGAATTTGGACGACAGTGTCGAACCGAGTCTGCGAGCCAAAGCGCAACAACTGGGAGTGCCGATCGTCGTGGGTTGCCGACGATTTTGTGCGGCTCCGATCGGAGTCCATAACTGCGCCTGCCTGGTCCACCCGAACGGGCGACCCCTGGAAACGAGCGACAAGCGCTTCTGTGGTCCGTTGGCCGAATTTCGCCCGCCGTTGGCGATTGCACTCGGTGTGGCTCCCGCCGAATCGAGTCTCGTGGGAGGACAATCGAATTGCTGGACCCTTCCCACAGGACATCGCCTCGGTGTCGGAATCTGTCACGATGCCTCCTTTCCGGAATGGAGCCGGGATCTGTGTGCGCAGCGACCGGACTTTCTGTTGCTGATCGCGAATGAATCGTTCACGGACTCGCCACGACTCCGGCGACAAATGCTGGCGTGCGCCCGACTGAGGGCAATCGAAAGCCGACGGGCGGTTGTCCGCTGTGTGCAAAGTGGCGTGTCGTGCGTCATCGATGCTCACGGGAGCATCATCGCGCAGACGACAACCGGTGCCACATCACCGTTGTTGGTGAGCGTCTCCGTGACGCGCGGTTCCTCAAACACGATTGACCAAACGTGGGGAGGTGTCTGGTCCCAACTGACATTCCTCGGCATCATCGCTTCGGTTGAATGGCTGTATCGTGTGCGCCAAGGAGTTGATTCATGAAGCGTCGCGCGGGTGGATTCACCTTGATCGAGTTGCTGGTCGTTCTGGCCGTGATTGGACTTTTGCTGGCACTGCTGTTGCCGGCCGTGCAGGCGGCGCGTGAGGCTGCCCGACGAACTCAGTGTCAGAACCATCTGAAGCAACTGGGTTTGGCGCTGCAGAACTATCACGATCAGCACGGGGCATTGCCGCCGGGAACGGTGTCCCGCTTTCCGTCGCCCAGAGACTTGTTTCAAACGCTGGTGTTGGGAGGGGGCTACTTCGACCCGACCCTGAGTACGCCCGAGACTCCCTGGCATTTCCAAATCCTGCCGCAACTGGATCAACAAACGACATGGGGTGCGTTCGATTCCGATGTGGGCTGCTTCGGTCATGTGAACTTGCAACCCCCTTATTTCGCCACAGGACTCAATGCGAACTCGAAGATTCTCACCCGGAGTCTGCCCGTCTTTCGATGTCCGAGCGACATGCCGAATCCGTTTCAATTCGACTTGAATCGACTGCTGGGGGCCTCGCTGAACATCCCGGTGCTGGACTGTGCCCGGTCCAACTACGCCGCGAACTGGGGGAACACGACCTGGGAACAGAATGCCGACTTGGACGGTGACGGCACGGACGATTCGGGCATTCAGCACTGGCAGGCACCGTTCGCGAGATCGCGGAGCAAGTCGTGGGCGGCCATCGTCGATGGCCTCGATCAAACGATTATCGTGAGCGAGGTTCGGCAGGGGGTTGGAATCGACGCGCGCGGTGCGTTCGTGACCCCACTTCCCGGAGGCGGAATCTATATGTCACGTTTTACCCCCAACGGAACGCGCGACCTGTTTGGCATTGTGCCCGGCTCCGGTTCGGGCGGCGGAGATCAGATGCCGTTCCCGGCCACCTGCGACCCGGCCAGCCGCATCCCGTGCAGCTACAACGCCATCCCGTCACTGTGCTTTGCCGGCGCTCGAAGCCAACATGCGGGAGGTGTCTACGCCTTGTTTGCCAGCGGAAAAGTTCGGTTTTTTGCCGACACGATCGACCAACGCATCTGGGCCGCGATCCACGGCATCGCGGACGGAACTGCTCACGAACTGCCCTGAACCGTACTCGCACGTTCAGGCAGCGGGCGACGGCAGTTGGTTGACAAATCAAGTGACCAGAAGGCCGGAGGACATTCACATGGTGACTCGTTCGGAACGACTGCGCGGTGGTGTGATCGGGCTGCTCGTCGGCGATGCCTTGGGCGTGCCGTATGAGTTTCACGGGCCGGGAGACATCCCGCCGCGTGACCAGATTGAAATGGAGCCGCCGCGCGGATTTCGTCGCGCTCATGCCGGAGTCCCCGTTGGAACGTGGTCGGACGACGGCGCGCAGGCGTTGTGTCTGCTGGCGTGTTTGCTCGACTGTGACCGCTTCGATCCGGATGACTTCGGCCAGCGGTTGGTGCGCTGGTACAAGGACGGTTATCTGGCGGTCGCTGGTGAGGTGTTCGATGTCGGCATCACGTCGCGTCACGCGATCAGTGCCATTGCGCGCGGCGTGCCCGCGCTGGATGCCGGGCCGTGTGGCGAGCGTGACAACGGCAACGGGTCGTTGATGCGCGTGCTGCCGCTCGTCCTGGGGCATCGCGGGCCGGACGAAGAACTGATGCGCGACGCGATGCTGCAAAGCCGCGTCACTCACGGACACATGCGCAGTCAGGTCTGCTGCGCCCTGTACTGCCTGTGGGCGCGAGGCGTCTGGAGTTGCGATGCCGATCCGTGGAGCGGGGCCGTCATCCGGCTGCGCGAACTCTGGCGGGACAACCGCGCGGCGCTGGAGGAACTGGAAGCCGCAATCCGTCCCGAGGCTTCGGTGTCGATCAGCGGCTCGGGTTACGTGGTCGATTGTTTGCATTCGGCCCATTGGGCGATTGAACAAGGTGATTACGAGCAGGTTGTCAAAGCCGCGATCTCGCTGGGCAACGACACTGACACGACCGCATGTGTCGCCGGCGGAATCGCCGGGCTGCGCGACGGCCTGAGTGCGATCCCGCTTCGCTGGCGCGAAGCACTGCGCGGACGAGACCTTGTCGAATCGCTGTTGGATCGTCTTTGCGAACGAGGTTGACCGGCGGTGCGCCTCACAAAAACAACGGTGCTCAACCGGATCAGGGTGAGGTTCGCTGACGGAGTGCGGTCTTGAAGCCTGACGCGCAAGCGAAGGGCTGTCGTAGCGCATCCTTCGCTTGCGCGTCAGGCTTCAGTGATCGCGTCGGGCTTCAGTGATCGTGTCGGGCTTCAGTCGGAGCGTGAATGATCCGGTCGCTCGATTTCCGATCGGCATCCCGTGCGAGGCGGTCAACCGGAGACAAACGTCCAGAGCGAGCAGGGGCGTTGTGTCAGCGTCTCATTCATTCCGAAGCGTGTCGCGATTGAGACCGCACGGCCGGACGATTACACTGCCGCCGCAGTTCGGTCAGTCACCGTCGGTTCGTTCGCGGCCGGTCCATTCGGATTCGGGATCGCTCACTCCCCCTTGGAGGCCACATGTTCCAGTTCTGTCGTTTTGCAGCGCTCGGTTTGACGGTGTTGGCGGTCGCGCTCTTCGCGAATGTTCAGCCTGCGTTCTCGCAAACGGATGAGCAGATCGATGCCGCGCGGCTCAAGGCGATTGACTTCATCCGCAAGCAGCAGCAGGCGGCCGGCCATTGGGAGTACACCGGACACGACACCGGCATCACGGCCCTGTGTACGCTGGCTCTGATCGAGAACGGCACGGCGATTTACGATCCCGTCGTCGAAAAGGGCTATCGCTACGTCAAGAGCCAATGCCCCAAGCGGACGGAAACGTATGACATCGCGCTCAGCATCCTGCTGTTGGCGCGAGTCGGCGACCGCCAGGATCGACCTCTGATCCGCACGCTCGGAGCCAAGTTGATCGCGGGGCAAACGACCACGGGCGGCTGGGGCTACACGTGTCCCGACGTGGATTCCTCGATCCTGCAAGACGTGAAGAAGATCAAGCGCAAGGAGGGGGCCGGCTGCAACAGCAACACTCAATTTGGAGTCCTCGGACTGTGGGTCGCGTCTCGTTACGGAGTCCCTGTCGATGACGCGATGAAGGAAGTCGGCAGCCGTTTCGTCAACTGGCAGGGCGAAGACGGCGGCTGGCCGTACACCAAGGAAGAGGGCAAATCGGCAGTCTCCGGCCCCGCCATGTCGTGTGCCGGTTTGTTCTGTCTGACTGTGGCCCGCGCCTCGAAAATCCGGGCGCAACAGCGCGACAACAAGTCACCCGTGCGAACCGGCGAGAAGGACACTCTCCTTTCCGATCCGGTCTTCGCCAAGGGACTGACGAAAGTCACCGAGTTCGCCGGCACGATGAACCCCGGTTCGGCGAGATACTTCGTCTGGACCGTCGAGCGTGTCGGAGTGCTGCTGGGAATCGAGAAGCTCGACGACAAAGTCGACTGGTTCAAGCTGGGGGCCGACGCGCTCATCAAGTCGCAGAAGGCAGACGGTTCGTGGCCCAGCGACAAGGCCGAGAACAGTCTGGCCGATGCCTGCTTCGCGTCGTTGTTCCTGCGCAAGGCGAACCTCGGCAGCGACATCTCGCGCCTGTTGCAGGGCAAGCCCGACAAGGCGTTCGTCATCGTCAACCGGCCCGATGCGGCGCGAGGCGACTCGCTGCAAGACCTGCTCAAGGTGGCTCAGCCCGGCGACGTGATTCGCGTCGAGGGGAACGGACCGTTCAAGCTGAGTCACGATGTGCTCGACAAGGATCTGACGATTCAAGCGGGCTTCGGGTACGACCCGGTGTTCGAGTTCCAGATCGGCATGTCGCCCGAAGGTCTGCGCTACCGGGCCGAGAAGGACAAAGAGTCGCATACGATGCTGAACGTCACGGCCGGGACGGTGACTCTGGAAGGACTGCGGTTGCAGATGGATGCGCCCGTCACCGCTGCGGCCATCCCATGGAAGTGCCTCCAGGTGAAAGGGGGCACGCTGCGGATGCTGAACTGCGCGGTGTCGGAAGGGAATCGCAAGGGGATGACGGCGCTGACGCTGTCGGGCGAAGGTCACGCGGTGATTCGGAACTGCCTCTTCGTCGGCGGCCGCGCGGCGGTCGAGATCGTGGCGAACGGCAAGCAGGAGGTGACGTTCGACAACAGCGTGCTGTACTCGAACACCTGCGTCTCGGTCATCAACGACCCGCAGTCAAAGCAGCCCGCCAATCTCGATCTGCACGCCTATCAGACGATCTTTCAGGGGACGGAAGCCTTCGTCTGCCCGAACCTGACGGGTGAGCTGCGGATCGACAGTGTTCAGTCCGCCTACAAGTGCGACGCGATCGGCCTGTCGCTGCTGGCGACGGCTTCCAACAACAAGGACCGCGTCTGGAAGGGGGCCAACAACTGTTACAACGTGACCAATTGGATCGGCTCGGGCGGCAAGAAGAACCTTCAGATCGCGGATGTCAAGACCTTCAACAAGTTCTGGGGCGACTCCGACAAGGAAGGGTCCAAATTGACTCTCGCCTACGCGACGCCCCGCAAGAACGGAGCCTTCTCGCACGCCATGAACCCGCAGGACTGGGACATTTCCGAGAAGTCCGAACTGGCGCTGCAACTCAAGCGGCCCGGCATTCAGCCGGCCATTGTCGGAGCGGGCGAAGGCTTCAGCCGGTATCGTGAAGACTTCAACTATGGCCAGTGGAAGAAAGGGATCAACACCTCGCCGCTGCTGACTCAGGCGGACGCCAAGTGACCGAAGACATCGCCGCGGATTGTCTCGAAGTCCGGCTTTTCCGAAAGCCGGACTTCTCTGCGGGGCACGTCCTCCCGGAAAGAAGTCCGGCCCACAAAGCTGAGTCGGACTTCAGCCATGCAACAGGGTTTACCGCGTTGAATTCCAACCCGCCACAGCCTTCTCCCTTGGAAATCCTCTGCGACGACGGGCCGCTCATCGCGGTCAACAAGCCGGTGGGGTTGCTCACGCAGGGAGTGCCCGAGGGACATCCGACGCTCGAAGCTCAGGTGAAGCAGTACCTGCGCGAGCGGCTGACCAAACCGGGCAACGTCTATTTGGGAGTGCCTCACCGCCTGGACCGACCCGCGTCGGGAGTCGTCGTGTTCGCGAAGAACTCGAAGGCGGCCGCGCGATTGGCCGAGCAGTTTCGCGAACGAACCGTCAGCAAGATGTATCTCGCGGTGACGGAGCGAGTCCCCTCGCCGCGCGCGGGCCGACTGACCGACTGGCTGCTCAAGGACGCTGTGGCCGCGCACGTGACGGTCGTCGCGCCGGGAACGACAAACGCCAAGGAGGCGGTGCTCGACTACGAAGTCCTCGCGGTTCGAGACGGCCGCGCCCTGATCGAGATCGAACTGCTCACCGGCCGGATGCACCAGATTCGCGTGCAACTGGCCTCGCGCGGCTGGCCCGTCGTGGGCGATCGGCAATACGGCGCAACGCTCTCGCCCGAAGAGGCCGCCGCCTACGATCGGCATTCCTCCGCGATCGCCCTCCACGCCTTTCGACTCGGCCTGTACCACCCGGTTCGCTACGAACCGCTCTGGATCGAGGCACCGCTTCCGGCACATTGGTCTGGCTACGGGTTCAACACGTAACGCGGAGGCCAGTGCCCATCAAGCCATCTTGTCCCCTCGCCCCTCGCCTTGGAGGGGAGAGGGCTAGGGTGAGGGGTTCTTCTCTGGTGTGGCTCGCCCCTCACCCTAACCCTCTCCCCGCAGAGCCGGGGCGAGGGGACATGATGCAGCGTGCTGTTGCTCCATACGACAGTGGCCCGGTGTCGAGAGTCGCTGCGATTTGCTAAACTCGCCGTCAATCATTGAATCGGCTCCGCTCGGGGCTGGCACCGTTCGTGTTCCTCCGCACTCCAGACGCCGCGCGAAAGATTGATCATGTCGATAGCAACCGCCGCCCCCGATGACGACCGCAAGCGCAAGTTCGCCTCGGACTGCTTCAAGAAGGCCACGGAGGCGATGGCCAAGCAGAACTGGGACTACGCGGTCGAGATGTTCGCGGTGGCGATCAAGATGGCCCCGGACAACGTGATGTATCGGCAGTCGCTGCGCGGCGTCGAACGCAAGAAGTACAAGGACAACAAGTCCGGCAAGAGCATGGCGTTTCTGACGGTCACCAGCATCCGCTCGAAAATCAAGAAGGCTCGCAACGCGAAGAACTGGGCCGAGATGGACACTGCCGCCGAAGAGGGCCTGACCGTCAACCCGTGGGACGCGCACTTCAACGCCGATCTGGGTGAGGCGTGCCGCGAGCGGGGCTGCAACGAAGTGGCGACGTTCGCGTATGAAACGGCCGTCGAGAACGCGCCCGAAAACAAAGACATGCTGATCGCGCTGGCGAACATGTACGAGCGGAAACGCGACTACACCAACTCCGTCAAGACGCTCGAACGAGTCATGAAGCTCGACCCGCTCAACGGTGCGATTCGCTCGAAGATTCAGGCTCTCGGTGCCGACGAGGTCATCGACCGTGGCGGCTACGAGGGGGCGAAGAACACTCAAGAAGTGAAGACCGACATCAAGCAGGGCTATGAAGAGTCGGTGAAGGGGGACGCGAAGAATCCGAAGGACGTGCTGGCTCCCGGCGAGTCGGCCGAGAACGATTTGCTGCGGGCCATCAAAAAGGATCCGGCCAGCCTCGCGAACTACCTCAAGCTGGCCGACTACTACAAGCGCGAGGGCGAACACGAGAAAGCGGTCGGAGCTTTCAAGCTGGCTCTCGATGTCAGCGGTGACCCGAACGTGCGCGAGCAAATGGAAGATGTCGAACTGGAGATGGTTCGCAAAAACCTGCTCTTCGCCAAGGAAGCGGCCAACCAGAATCCGGACGATGCCGTCGCGAAGCAGAACCGCATCGACCTCGCCAAAGAATTGCTCGATCAGGAAATCGAGATCTACAGCCGCCGATCCGAGCGCTACCCGAACGACATGAAACTGAAGAACGAACTCGCCCTGCGGTTCATGCAGGCCAACAAGCCCGCGCTGGCGATTCCGCTGCTGCAAGCCGCCTCCAAGGATGTGCGGCTCGAAGCGCAGGTGCTGGTCAATCTGGGCCTGTGCTTCCTCAAGCAAAAGCAAAACCCACTGGCGGCCCGTCAATTCAAAAAGGCCGTTGAAAAACTGACTGCCGGCGAACATCCTCAACCCTTCAAAGACTGCCACTATTGGCTGGGCCGGCTGGCGGAAGAGGCGGGCGATCTCGCCGGAGCCGAAACTCACTACCTCGAAATCCTCGGGATCGACTACTCCTACAAGGACGTGTCCGCCCGCTTGGAGAAGATTCAAGGTGAGCTTGGTCAGTCGGGTGATGTCGATTTGGGAGACTCGGACGAGTAGCCCCGCGAGATTTTTCTCCGGCCAGTGTGCCTGACTGGCGACTCCCCAAGTCGGCGGCTATACTCCCGCCCCTGCGCGAGACGGCGGTTCGCGCGGCGTGTGTGAATTCCGCCAGTTTCCCTGACCGAACAGTCTTCTGGTTGCCCACTTATGCCGAACACTGACAGTGCCCGTCGAGCCTTGCGAAAAGACGAACGTCGTCGCGTCCGCAACAAACAACAGCGATCCGCTCTGCGAACGACCGTCAAGAAGGTGCGAGCCTCCGCTGCCGCCGTGCCGTCGGGAGAGAAGACGATCGAAGAGGCCAAGGCCACGCTGCAACTGGCGATCAAGAAGATCGATCAGTCGGCCGCCAAGCACCTGATTCACCGGAACAAGGCCGCTCGCGACAAGTCGCGACTGACCAAGCTCATCAACAAGCTGACGGCCCCGGCTCCCCAGCCGACAGAAGGCGCGACAGCCTCGTAGACCTCGACGACGGTCAACCGTTGCCTTGGAGAGTTCTCACATTGCCCGCTGGTCAACCGCCAGCGGGCAGTTTCGTTTTCAGAGGTCACTGCGGGGTCGAGGTCGGGTATTCAAGGCTCAACACCCGATCCCAGTGCCGGATCGTGTCCTCATTTGAATGTGCAGGTCCGGTTGAACTCGCCCGACGCGCCAGCGAGGGCTTCAACTCCACTCACTCTCCAGCCCTCGCTGGCGCGTCGGGCGAATGGCACTCACTTTAGGTAGCCACGGTCGCCAGACCGTGGGATTTTGCGGTCACGGTGCGATCCCCACGCTCTGGCGAGCGTGG
>JAYUFF010000665.1:0-4583 GCA_043738825.1 Schlesneria sp. | reverse complement strand
CCAGCGGCAACGCTCCCCAGCGCAGCGACAGGGCCAGCACGGCGGCCAGGTGCGGCACCACCAGGAAGTGGGCGAGGAAGAACCAGCCGGCGGCCTCGTCCAGAAAGTCCCCCGTGTTGCGCCGCGCATCGTGGCTCGACAGACACGCCACGATCAGGAAGAGCGGACCCGGAACCGTCGCGGCGAAGGCTCCGACAAACTTCGAGTAGACCACGAACGGCACCGACTCGGGCAGCATGACGAGCGCGGCCAGCGTCTGATTGCGGACCTCATCGTGCAGCACGCGCGACGCCACCAGAGCGGCTTCAAGCGTCACGACAAATAGCAGCAGAATCTGGTACAGGCCAATCAAGCTGCCCCAGAAATTGCCGTTGCCGGACCACCACAACAGCGACAGCAACCACACACCGACGAAGAGGCCCGAGTAAAGGAGGACGCGCACCAGCACGAGGCCGACTCCCCCCGAGACGAAGTGAAAATCTTTCCACACGAACGGATTCTTCCACGGCCGACCGGGCGTGAACCAGCGGAAGGGGCCTCGCCCGCGAGTCAGCACGCCGCGCGAGACCGCTTCGGTCGCGGGGTTGCGCGTTGAGACACCGAACAGCCCCCACGCGGCCACGACGCTGACGGCTCCCAGCGCCAGGTTCGAGACCGCCTGCGGACTCCACGGCGACGCTCCGAAGTTCGAGACCATGATCGTGTTGACCTGGAGAAGTACGCACGATTCCGAGGTCGCCTCCAACACGCCATGCCACGCCGACTTCGACGACACGAATCCGAAGCGAGTCAGGTACGACAGCAGCTCACCAACGAGGTAAGCCACGGCCAGATGGGCCAGTAGCCCGAGTGTCATCAGCGCGCTGGCCGTTCGGTTGCGGGGGGCCACCGTCGAACAGAGCAATCCGAACCCGGCCAGCAACAGCATGTAAGACATCAGGCCGACATGGGCCGCCTGTACCTGAGCCGTCGAGACTCCGCCCAACGTCACGCACAGCAGAGTGAACGGATACTGCACGGCCACCAGCAACAGCGCCTGCACCAGCCGGCCGCCGATCTTCCCGAGCAGGATCCCCAGCGAACTGATCCCCGCCATCTGCATCAGCCCGAGCGTGTCCTCTTCCTTCTCTTCGCTGATCGCGGTGGAGAAGAAGCCGACGCCGAGCAACGTCATGAAGGTCACATTCAACCAGACGATGGCTCGAAAGAATCTCAGGCCCGGTGCGCCGAACATGAATCCGCGCGAGAAAACGATGCTGAGCGAAATGTAGATCGTCGCCATCAGCCCCAGCCGCGCCAGGTGAACCTGCCACGAACGGGCATCGATCCGCAGCGACCGTTCCAACAGTGCCAGTACGCCTCGCAGCATGGTCTCGTCTCGTTCTTTCGATCTCAACACCGTCCACAAAACACTCTTGGTGAGCCGAGTGGCGTCAGCCCCAAGGCACTCACTTTAGAGTAGCCACGCTCGCCAGAGCGTGGGAGCAGCACCATTGCCGCCAAAATCCCACGGTCTGGCGACCGTGGCTACCTCAAGTGGCTGCCTCAAGTGAGTATCACCCGGCTCATCCGATCCCAAAATTCGTCTGCGGATCTCCATCCGCCAATGTCAACGTGAGGCCACGTACGGGATGCGCCACAGCACCACGACATGGCACGCCGCGCAGATCGACAACAAGACAAACGTCAGCAGATTGAGAACAAACTCATTCGGGCCGGGCTGAACGATTTGAAAGAGGGCCACGATCGCAAAGTAGACTGCGATCATCGAACCGATTGCCAGCGGGACCGCTCCCCAGCGCACGAATAGCGCGTAGACGGCCGCGAAATGCGGGACGAGCAACAAGATCGCCATGACAGCGAGACCGTCCATCCGAAAGAAATCCACCACGTACCGGAAACCGAGGATGTTCGCCACAAGCAGACAGACCAGCCCCGGATACATGCCCATCACCGCGCCGAGCAACTTCGAGTAGAAGACGTAACGCACCGAATGCGGCAGCATCACCAGCGCGGCAATCGTCTGGCCGCGCACTTCGTCGTGAATCGTCTGCGCCGCGAGCAATGACAACTCCCACAAGACGGCCAGCAGCACGAACGTCTGATAGATACCCACCACATTGCCCCACGGGCCGCCCCACAACGCGGACAGACCCAGCGAGAAGCCGAACAGTGCGGGATAGAACAGAAAACGCAGCAGTCGCCGACTCAACCCGCCTGCGACGAAATGAAAGTCCTTCCAGAGGAACGGATTCTCCCACGCCCGGCCCGGTGAGAACGATCTCGCCAATCCCGTCTTGCCGCGCGAGAGGCCGCCGCGTGTGGTCGCTTCCGTCGCCGGTTCGCGCGATGCGTACCCGAAGCAACACCACGACAGCCCGAAGCAGACCAGACCCAACACCAGATTCGAGACCGCCTGCCAGCTCCACGGCGACTCGCCGAAGCCCGTCGTAATGATGTCCCCGATTCTCAGGAAAAGACTGAAGGACGCGACCGCCTCCAACAGGTCTTCAAACCACGGCGCGGGGGACGACGAAATGCGGGCGATGTTGTTGCGCAGTGTGTCGCAGAAGTATGGCACCAGCCCGTAGACAAACAGCGCCACCACCATCCAAGTCCCGGCCGTGCGACTGCGAGGAGCAAGTGTCGAGCACAACAAACCGCCTCCCGCCAAGAGCAGCATGTAACACGTCAGTCCCACATAGGCGGCCTGCACTTGCGATGGCGAGACGCCGCCCATCGTGATGGCCAGCAGCGTGAACGGGTATTGCACGACGATGAGCAACAGCGCCTGAATCAGCCGCCCGCCCAACTTTCCGATCAACAGACCGAGCGGGCTGATTCCCGCCATCAGCATCAGCCCCAGCGTGTCCTCTTCCTTCTCTTCGGTGATCGCCGTCGAGAAGAAACCGACGCCGAGCAGCGTCAGGAAGATGACGTTCAAGTACACGTTGGCCGAGAAGAACCGCAGCCCCGGCGCACCGAAGCGGCCCGCCAGCGCGAAGGCAAAGCTGAGTGAGACGTAGATGCCCAGCATCAGCCCCAGTCGCGCGAGGTGCGTCTGCCACGATCGAGCGTCGATCCGCAGCGACCGTTCAAGCAGTGCGAGCACGCCGGTGAACATGGTGGAACGTCCTGAAAGTCGAATGGCAGGAAAATGATTGGCAGGAAGATGAGAACGCGCTGTCGGCCTGAATGGTCCCACACGCCATCGGAATGCGCCGACGGAACCTTCGATGCTTTGAATGCCCTCTCAAATCGTCCGCCCGTTTCAAACAATCGGTCTCATTTTCATTTTCCTGCCAACCATCTTTCTGCCATCTCCCCGGCAATCGCGATCTCAACGCTCGGCCAGTTTCCGGAACCGCCGGAGGACAAACAGATGACAGCCGACACACAGCAGGATGTTCGCGACTGTCATGGCACTCATGAACAATGCGTAGCTGTCCATCGACGCGGCGGTGCTGAAAAACACCAGTTGCAGCACGAAGGATTCCAGGATGCTCAAGGCGAAAAGTGAGCCGATCGCCAGCGGCACCGCGCCCCAGCGAACCAACAGCGCATACGCCGCAGCCAGGTGCGGCAAGAGGAGCAGGTTACTGAACATCTGTGCCACCGACACGAACTGCATATCCGATGGATCTGACTGAAAAACAGCGGCAAGTAACGTGTGGCCCTCAATCGTTCCGAACAGCGTGGCTAGAAAACACGACAAGCCCGGCAGCAGCCCCAGGAGTGAGCCCGCCAGCTTCGAGTACACGACGAACGGAATGGAGGTTGGCAACATCACGAGTGCAGACAGCATCTGCCCCCGCATCTCGTCGTGCATCGAACGCGAAACCAACAGGCTCGCGTCAAACTCGATGAGGTACAGCAGAAAACCGAGGTAAATCTGGACCACGTACTGTTCGCTCTGCCACGAAACGGCCAGCAACCACACCACGGCGAACAGGCACAAATAGCCTGCCAGTCGAACCAGCGAATTCGCCACTCCACCCGCCGCAAAATGAAAATCCTTCCAGACGAACGGATTGATCTGCGGGCGGCCGGGATTGAGCCACCGGAACCGGCCTTGCCGACGGGTCAACCAACCGCGTGAGACCGGCTCCGCACTCGGACTGCGCGTGGACCGATCGAAGACGGCCCACGACAGCAACAAACAAAGCACTCCGCCGATCGGATTCGTGATCGCCTGAATGCTCCACGGCGATTCGACACCCGCAGTCGCCAGAATCACTCCGGATTGCAGGTAGACGCAGGACGACGAGACCCAGTCCAACTGCCATTTCAGCCACGACCCCGAAGCCAGCATCCCGCTGCTTGCCAACGACGCACGCCACTCACCCGCGAAGTACGGCACCAGCCAGTAGGCGAACAATCCCACGACCATCAACCGCGTCGCCGCGCGGCTGTTGCGTGAGACCGTCGAACAGAACAATCCCCAACCCGCCAGCAGCAGCATGAAGGCCACCAGCCCCACGTAGGCGGCGCGGACCTGCGAATCCGCCACACCTCCCAGCGTGATCGACAGCAGCGTGAACGGGTACTGCACCACGATCAACAGCAGCGCTTGCAGCAGTCGG
>JAYUFF010000664.1:0-4583 GCA_043738825.1 Schlesneria sp. | reverse complement strand
TTCGCGGGCGAGTCGGTGACATTAACTTCAATGCCATCGCGGCCAAGCTGGCTCCCGGACAGAAGTTCAAACAGATGAATTACGTCTGGTCACTGCGTCAGGCTCAGTCAACGCAGGCTCCCGATGTGAAGCCCGCCGCGAAACCGTGATGTCGTCGAGTAGATGTAGGGTGGGACCAGCTCGGCTTCGAGCGCCGGCCCACCATCAGGAAGCGTCGAGCAATCATGGTGGGCCGGCGCGGCGAAGCGCCGCTTGTCCCACCCTACGTTGAAAAGGGCACTGGCCCTGTAAATCAATCCTCCTCTCGCCTTGACAACTCAGACCCATTCAGACCGATTTCCTTCGGAGACCCACCATGAGCTATCTCACCCCGCCCCGGTTCTCGTTCTTCGGCGCTTCGTATGCCAACGCCTCCACCGCCACCAACAACGACATCGCCGATATTTTCGATGTCGATACGGTCACGCTCAACAACCAGATGGCTCTCATGGCGGGAGGCCAGACGCTGCCAGCCAACCCGGCCCTACCCAATGTCTTCAACTGGACCGACGCATCGAGCAACCCCGCGCTGCGCAAGTGGCTGATGGGAACGATGGAGGCTCCGGATCTCGATGAGGAATTGATCGACCCCAAAAAACCGAAAACGTCCGAGGGACGTGCCCAGATGGCCCACTGGAACTATTACGGGGACCACAACACCGAGTTCCGCAAGACGCTCGTCAACGGCGTGCAGTTGTCGAAAGGCCCGGCCCCCCAGACCGATCCCGCCTACAACCTGCACGTCGAACTGTTGGGCGACATTTTTTATCAGGCCCGTCGCGGCTCGGTCCTCGTCGATGTCGATCCTTACGCACTGATCACCAGCCAGATTTTCTCGGGGCAGTTCAAGCTGACGTATCGCCCTCAGCCCAACGTCAAGATTCCGGTGCTGATCGCCGACCATCCGACGACCGCCTACTCGTACTACATCAACCCGTTCAAGAACGTGAACCCGAGTTGCACGGGGTTTGAGGCGGTGTCGGCCATCTTCCAGTTCGGACTGCCCATCGAGAACCTGTCGTTCTATCAGGGGGGAGATTTCCTTTCGCCCGCGCTGATCGAACTGGAGAAGAAGGCCTTCCAGGGACGCGGCCTGATGGTGCGCTTCTGTCTGTACGACGCGATCTTCCAAATTCAGGCCACGGACCTCGCGGACGACTTCGCGGCCGGGCATTACGTCTTCAATCCGTATGAGGGCCGGGTGCTCGGTTCCATCGGCGTCTGGGACAACGACGATCTCGCCAGCGCCCCTCCCGATCGCAAGCTGAAATACCAGTCGCGCTACACGTACACAGTGCCTCCTCACGAGCATCCGCCCGATCTCCTTGCGGCCAGGAGAAAAAAGGCGGCCTCGCTGGCGAAGTACCGGATGCGGAATGCCGCCGCGGCCGCTCCCGAGGCTCATCCCAAAACCAAGACCGCCGCGCTCGGACAGACTCTGGCCAACGTGGACCAGACCAAGAAGGTCGTGTCGCTCGACTGCATCAGCACCTTCCCCGAGCAGACGACCATCGTTCGCGACAAGCTCGGCCTGGGAGTCATGAACCTCGTCCTGCTGTACGGAGCGCCGCCGCAACCGGGAGCCTTGCCACCGAACTCGGTCACAATCGGACAGATCCCTTACGACCAGGCGACCTATGAAGCGGGCGGCGGTATCGTCGATATCCCCTACGGCGGCAATGCGCAGCAGGCCCTCATCGACGCGAACCTCGCCACCGGTTTGCTGGCGATCGCCCCCGCAGTGGCACCGCCCATCGGATCGCCGATCTATCTCGTCGAATCGCCCTGCCTCGACGTTCAAACGGACGACCGTGCCGTCTACTTCGATGTGCAGGTCAAACAGGAGGGTGCGACGGTTCAGGGGACATCCAAGATTCATCTGCAAGTGACGAGGAACGGTGTCGCGCCGACAACCCCCGTCCAACTGAACCTCGAATACTGGACGTGCAGCAAGGTGCTCGTGAACCCGGACAAATATCAGGTTCCCGTGACCGATCGTTACTTCACGGTGGACGGCGCCACGCCGCTGGCCCCGACGCTGTACCCGTTCATCTTCAATTACGGCCCATCTCCATGCTGGAACGGTGAAGCTCCCCCGTGTCCTCCGCCTCCCAATCCGCCCCCAACGCCCCCCACTAACTACTCCATCATCACCGATCAGGTGACGGTCCCGGCGGGAGGCAAGCTGACCCTGAACCTGACAGGCGTGCGACCGGGAGTCAGCATCATTCGCTTCGTCGATCCGGCTCTCGCTCCCGTACCGACAATCAATCCGCCGCCCCTCTGGCTGACATCGCCGCCGATGCCGAACTTCGGGTGGGACAACGTCGATTACGCCGTCGTCCGCATCCTGCCATTCGACGACTTCAGCCAGTACACCGACGCGCAGATCAACAACTGGAACTTCATCTACTCGAACGTGCTCGGCTTCTATTCGGTGATGTACCCGATCATGTCGAAGGTCATCCCGTGGGGACCGGACGGCGCGCCGAACAACCCCCAGGAGGTGAAGGCCTTCGCCTCGAACATCCTCGCGTTCACCGACCCCGACATCTGGCACTCGACCATCTACATGCCGATCACCCGCGACCTGTCGGGAGGCAAACGAGAACTGCTCCGCCGCTGGTGCAACCTCCAGCAGTAGCCGGAATTATTCATGGCAACCACGGAAGAACATGCTCTTTGCGTTCCGCTCAAATTTTGAACAGAAGGAAACAGAGACAACAAAGGGCGGACTTGGTTGGTCACGTTGACTGACCTTGCTGAAGCGTGAAATCAATTTGGTTTCCTACTGTTCAATTGGGCTTTGGCCGTCGGCTTCTCCGGGTTTTCCACGGCGAATCATCTGTGATCGTCATTCGATGACAATTGCTGACCGTTCGCTGCGGCTTGGTCCCACATTGAACTCCTACCACTGGAAAGCCTCTCTATGGCCGAATCCCTCTCTCCCGATGTCCAAACGCGACTTGGCAACTCGACACGCGGCGATGTTCATGGTTGGGTCTATGCCCGTATCGAAGGCTCACCCGCTAACCGGGGCTTTCAACACGGATACTGGTTGGCGAACGAACTGCGTGAGGCATTGCGCTGCATTCGGTATCTGATCTTCCAAGACACCGGCATGACGTTCGATTGGTTCGCCGCGAACGCGCAGGCTCTGTTTGAAACCATGCTCCGCAGCAACTTCGGTGGCAAGCTCACCGACGGCTCGGGGTCGGATGTCATTCAAGAGATCGAAGGGATCGTCGCGGGAGCCAACGCTCATCGCGGGCCGAATGACGCCGAGATCACACTCGCCGATGTCATTGGCTGGAACGCCTATCCCGAGATGATCTGCCAATGGTGGCCCGCCGTGTCGTCCGGTCATTTGAAGCCGCTCGTTCCGATGGACGCCAGCGACGCGAAGCGGTCGGCACAACTGACGGCTCCCAAGCCGGTGACGAAGCCCGCTCATCACTTCTCGCACTGTTGCAGCTCATTCATGGCGGTGGGCGATCACACGTCCGACGGCGGGATCGTGGCGGCTCAAACAACGTGGCAGCGGTTCGCCAACGGCGACGCCTACAACATCGTGCTCGACATCCAACCCGATCGCGGGCAGAGGCTGCTCATGCAGTCGGTCCCCGGCTACATCTACAGCAGCACCGACTTCTGGGTCACTGGCGCGGGGCTGATCGTGGCCGAGACCTCGCTCAACACGGCGGGCTTCCAACCGGATCAGCTCCCCGAGTTCTTCCGCGCCCGCCGCGCGGGGCAGTACGCCGACTCGATCACTTCGTGGTGCGACCTGTTCAAGTTCGGGAACAACGGTGGCTACGTGAACACCTGGCTGCTCGGCGACACGCACCGCAATGAGATCGCCGCGTATGAACTGACGCTCAGCCACGACATCCTGCAACCGGTCCTGAAGTCGGGCTGTTACGCCTCGTGCAACATCCCGCTGTCGGTCGAGGTCCGCAATCTCGACCAGTCGGGTCCGTCGGGCTTCGACAACGTGCTGGTCAGCGCCGGTCGCCGCGTGCGGTTCGACCAACTGATGGCCGAACACAAGGGAAAGATCGACGCGGACCTGGCTCAGCACATCCTGGCCGACCACCACGATCTGTATTTGAGAAAGGACACCCCGAGCGGCCGCACGATCTGCGGCCACTTCGACACCGACGACGGTCGCTTCCCCGGCGGTCAGTCGCCACATTACCCGTGGGGTTCGCTCGACGGCAAAGTCTCGACTACAAAGCTCGCCGCCGAAATGAAGCTCCTCGCCCGCTGGGGCCGAGCCTGCGGCACGCCACTCAATGTCGAAGCGTTCTACGCACACAACCCGCAGTACGAATGGCTGCGTGGCTACATGCGCGATCGACCGACCCAACCGTGGACGCTGTTCCCACAACAGGTTGAGTCATAGAAACGCCGCCCACACGGGCGACGGGTGGCCGTGGCTGGAGCCCTTGAACTTACCCACATTTTTACAAGGTTTGCCAGTGTCGGTTCGCGGTGGCGGTTGTGTCTGACTTGTTTGGTGGCTTGGGGTTGCGTGTGTTGAG
>JAYUFF010000663.1:0-4586 GCA_043738825.1 Schlesneria sp. | reverse complement strand
TCCTCGGAGAAGCAGTGCCGATGGTGAGTTGGTTCATGTTCGCACTGCTTCTCCGAGGACTCCGAAGCAGTGGCACGACCCTCAGAGTGGTTGTGGTCGGCGACGGGATCGTTCGCTCGCTCATTTCGACTCCCTCAATCGAGTGCCGATCCAGAACAACACGGCGGCCACCGCCAGCAACCCCGGCATCCAGATCAGGCTGAACCCAAACTGAAGCTGCCACCACGAAATGAGCGGCGTCGCCGTGAGCACGATGAACTGAAGAACAAACCCAATCTGCTGCTTCACCGAACGGCCTCACTTCTTTTCCACTAACTTGTCGATGGGAATGGCCAAGTCGAACATCGTCGTCTCGTCCGACTTGATAGTCACCTTATGAATGACCTTCTCAACGTATCCAATCCGTTCCTGCCAGACGTGTAACTCGTGCTCTCCGACCGGCAGGTGCTTGATCTGAAATGTCCCGTCCTTCCCAGTGATGGCGGCATACGGATGATCGATGACCAGCCAATAGGCCATCATCCACGGATGGATGTCGCACCCCACTTTCGCGGGAAGCCGCTCGGCGAATCGCACCTCGTGGACCTCGCCCGCAGGATCGTTTGGCTGGACGACATAACCAAACTGTCGTGATTTCACGGAATAGACATGATGGTTGTGCGCGACGGTGTCATCGTTTTTGATACGAATCTTCTGGCCGACACGAGCAAACACAACGTGTGGCTCGTATCGGCAACCTTTCGCATGCATCTCGATCTCTTTCGACGAGGCATTGGCGAGACTCGGGTGAATTTGCGTCGGGGCCTTCTGCAAATAGACCGCGACGTGCGCGACACCGTTCGTCTCAGGATCGACAACCAACGACGTGTCAGGAAGATCTTGTGCCGCGCAGATGGCCGAGTCCTTCACCTTGGGATCGCCCGCCTTGATGTAGGGCTCCAGTTTGGGAATGTCTCCTTTCAGCGTGACGCGCCCCTTGAGATGTCCCCACTTCAACGCAGCCTCTTCGGCGAATGCTCCCGCGTTGGCGAACATGTTCACACCCAGCACCAAGCAGAGCCAAACAGATCGTGGCATCACTCGTCTCCTCCCCCTCAAGCCGACCGTTAGCCGCTGACAGCTTTCCGATGCACCACCCAGCCCGGAATTTCCACTCGCACCTGATACAGCGTCTTGCCCGCCGTGATGTAGAGCGTTTTTAAGTCGGCTCCGCCCCAGGTGCAGTTGGTGATGACATCCTCGAAGACCGGGATGCGGCCGAGCACTTTGCCATCGGGGCGGACGGCGTAGACTCCCGGCGGGACATCGGCCGTTTCGTGAGGGCCTCGCGCTCGCGAGACGCCGCACGCGATGTAGAGCGTCCCCTGCGAATCGACACACATTCCGTCGCCGCCGCGACCGGGAGCGAAGTCGATCACGAGGCTCTGGCTGCTGAGAGTGCCATCGCTCGCCAAGTCGAAAGCCCAAATCTTCCGATTCCCACCGGCGACCGGACAACTATCGACGAGGTACAGCGTTCGCTCGTCCGGGCTGAGGGCGATGCCATTCGGCCGTTGAATCTGCGGCTGCGTGAGGACTCGCGTCACCGTGCCGTCCGGGTCGATGCGAAAGACGGAATCGTGATCGAACTCCATCGTCGTCCGGTCGTAATAGCACGGGTCCGTGAAAAACAGCCGTCCGTTCGAGCAGGCCGCGATGTCGTTGGGAGCGTTGTACCGCTTGCCCTCCCAGCGATCGGTCAGCACCTCGACCGAGCCGCTCTTCAAATCGGTGCGAGTTACCCGACGATGGCCGTCGTTCGGACAGAACTCATTCCCCTCGCAGGCCAGCAGCCGGCCTTGAGCATCAAACAGCAGGCCGTTCGCGCGGCCACTCGGTTCGCGGAAAACGCGAAAGTATTTCGCCCCCGCTTCGAGCAGCAGGATGCGATTGTTGACGATGTCGCTGAAGTAAACATCGCCATTCGCCGCACCAGCCGGTCCTTCTGTGAAGGCGATCCCAACCGCAGTCGTCGGAACAGCAGAGACACCGGGCGGCAGACCAAGATTCTGAAACATGATGCCTCAACTTCGATGAAGGATGTCTTCCTCACCTCGCCCCCTTGGGGAGAGGGGCCGGGGGTGAGGGGCCGGGGGTGAGGGGCAATCGGGGATACGCCCAAGATGGTAACGGGACACCACGCCAGAGACGACCACACCGCCCCATGGAAACGACTCGTCCAATTCCCAATCGACCGAGCCGGCCTGACTCACTGTCGTTGTGGTTCGTGCTGTGGGTAGACTGCCGCCCGAGTCGCTTCGCGGCGAAATGCCACTCCCCCTTGATTCCCATCGCTGGAGAACTTCAATGTCATTTCAATACTGCCTCAACGCCAGCACGATTCGGCCGACACCGATTCTCGACAAGATTCGGATCGCCGGAGAGGTCGGTTACTCGGCCATCGAACTCTGGCACGATGACATTGAGGCGCACGTCGCATCGGGTGGAACGCTGACGGACATCAAGCAGGCTCTCGCCGACGCGGGTCTTGCGCTGCCGACGACGATCTATCTGGCCGGCTGGTGCGACACGACCGGTGCCGAACACGCGGCCGCTCTCGAACCGATCAAGCGACGACTCGCCACGTCCGCCGAACTCGGATCGGCTCACATCATTTCGTGCCCCGCGATGGGGAAGGTCGATGTCGCGCTGGCGGCCCGCAATTACAGGGAACTCGTCGATCTCGGCCTCTCGTTCGGCGTGAAGCCGGCGATGGAGTACCTCGGGTTCGTCGAACAGATCAACACGATCGAGTCGGCTCTGGAAATCATGACGCTCTCGCAGCATCCGCAGGCGACGATCATCGTCGATCCGTTCCACAACTTTCGCGGCGGCGGATCGTTCTCGTCGCTGGCCAAACTGCGCGGCGACCAGATCGCCATCAGCCACTTCAACGATACACCCGCGTCGCCGCCTCGCCTGGAACAACACGATCACAGCCGCGTGCTTCCCGGCGAAGGACATCTCAACCTGAAGGAGTGGTGCGACCGTCTCAAACAAATTGGATACAACGGCTACCTGTCGCTCGAACTGTTCCGCGAAGACCTCTGGGCGCGAGACCCTCGCGAAGTGGCGCAGCTCGGACTCGAGTCCATGCGCGCAGCAGCCGAGGCTTGAGTAATCCTCCGTAATCAGAGGCGATCCGTGAACTGCTGTCGTCGAACTGCTGTCGTCACAAATCGCGTTTGATTATGAATCTGATTGTTGCGTTCCATTCACAAACGGCGATCGACGACGATCATTCTCCCGCCAGCCGGTAGCCGACGCCCTGCTCGGTGAGCAGGTAGCGCGGCTGAGTCGAATCGACTTCAATCTTGCGGCGCAGGCCGGCCATGAAGACGCGCAGGTAGTGCGTTTCATGAACGTCGTGCGGCCCCCAGACCTCTTTCAGCAACACGCGGTGAGTCAGCACTTTGCCCGCGTGCTGAGCCATCGTCGTCAGCAGTTTGTATTCGAGCGGCGTCAGGTGGACTTCGGTCTCACGCACGAAGACGTGCCGCGCGGCGAGGTCGATGCGCAGGTCGCCCACTGCGAACACGGGGTCGTCTCGCCCGCTGCCGACTCGCTGCGCGTGACGCAACGCGACTCGGAGCCGCGCAAGCAACTCGCCGACTCCGAATGGCTTCGTCAGGTAGTCGTCGGCCCCCGCGTCCAGCGCGGCCACTTTTTGTTGTTCCTGATCGCGTGCAGAGAGGACCAGAATCGGCAGACTCGTCCATTCGCGCAGGCGGCGGATCACTTCGAGGCCGTCCATGTCGGGCAGGCCGAGGTCGAGGATCACGAGGTCGGGTGGCTGATTGACCGCGAGCCGCAGCCCCTGCGCGCCGGTCTCCGCTTCAATCAGCCGATAGCCCGCGTCCGGCAGCGACGCGCGCAGAAACCGCCGAATGGCGGCTTCGTCCTCGACGATCAGTAGTGTGGGCAGCAGCTCGGTCATTGGTCAGGTTGGCGAAGTCGCATTGAGGTCGATCTTGGGCGGAGGCCCTTCCAGTGGCAGCGTGAACCAGAAGCGAGCGCCTCCGTCGGGACGGTTGACGGCGTGGATCGTGCCGCCGTGAGCTTCGACGATGGCCTGACAGATTGCCAGCCCGAGGCCCACGCCGCGCCGGCCGTCGGCCACAGCGTTCTCACCGCGATAGAACTTCTCGAAGACGCGCCGCTCGTCTCCCGGTGCCAGGCCGTGACCGCGATCGAGGACTTCGACCACGGTCTGTTTCTCGCCGTGCCGGGCCTGAATTTCGACGGGCGTTCCCGTTGGCGAATACTTGGCAGCGTTCTCCAGAATGTTGACGAGCACCTGCTCGATCAGCACACCGTCCAGCGGGATGAGCGGCAGATCGGCGGGAAGCTCGACGCGAATCGGGCGGTCTCCCAGCGCGGGCTTCGCGTGGCGCAACGCCGATCCCACGACTTCCTCCAACACGTTCCATTGCTTGTGAATCTGAACCGCTCCCGATTCGATGCGGGTCATCTCCAGCAGGTTATCGACGAGCCGCGCCAGCCGCTGCGATTCATCGACGACCGTTTGCAGCAGCTCGCGCCGAGTC
>JAYUFF010000662.1:0-1716 GCA_043738825.1 Schlesneria sp. | reverse complement strand
GTTTCACTCGCGCCCGCGCCAGCCACGGCGGCGTTTCGTGAGCAACTCGATCAATTCAAGGCGAAGCTGGCGCAGTTCGCGGCCTCGACGAACTCGCTGCCAGCGGTGGACGCTCGGCCGGAGAGCGCCTCGCGCTGGGTGGCGATGATCGCCGAGTACGAACTGCTCGACGCACAGGCCACCGACCTCAAGGCGCTCGTGGAGTGCTACTGCGCAGCGGATGCCGAGTGCAAGTTGTATCAACAGTTACAGGCCGAACTCTCCACACTGACACCGCATCGCGAGCAGATCGCGACCAACGTTGAGTTTGCGTTGAAGGAGGCAACCGACGACGGTGTCGCCGCCCTGATCGAAGCGGCTCCGGAACTCCAGCGGAACGAATACTTCCTCGTCACACGGCGGAAGAACGCGGCGCTGCGGCTGCCGAAGTCGCAGGAGTTGCTCGCTGCGGACTTGGCCGTCGATGGGATTCATGCCTGGGGGCGGCTGTTCGATCGGTTGTCGGGGTCGCTCAAGGTGCAGGTGCAGGAGAAGGGGAAGCTCGTCACGCGGTCGCCCGGTCAGGTGCAGTTCGACTCACCGCAGCGGACGATTCGCGAGAACAACTTCTACGCGGCCGATGGAGCGTGGGCTACGATTTCCGATTCCTGCGCGGAGGCGATCAACCACATCGCCGGCACGCGGCTGACGACGTATCGCCACGTCGGGTTGCGGGACCACCTTGAGGCTCCTCTGCGGCACAACCGCATGACGCGCGAGACGCTCGACTCGATGTGGTCGACCATCAATGCGGGCAAGGGTGTGCTCAAGGACTACTTCGCCGCGAAGGCCCGGCTGATCGGAGTCGATCGGCTGGCGTGGTACGACATGACGGCTCCGCTTCCCTCATTGCCGGGGGCAGGCAGCGCGGACGACATCTCGTATGACAACGCCTGCTCGCAGATCATCGACGCCTTTCATGCCTTCAGTCCCGACTTCGGTGATTTCGCCAAGATGGCTCTGTCCAAAGGCTGGATCGAAGCCGAGAACCGTGCGGGCAAGCATCAGGGCGGTTTCTGTACGGGCTTCCCCACGGCGAAGCAGTCGCGCATCTTCATGACCTACACCAACAGCGCGGACAGCATGAGTACGCTCGCGCACGAGCTTGGCCACGCCTATCACTCGTGGGTGTTGCGCGATCAGCCGGTCTTCTTGCAGGATTACCCGATGAACCTCGCCGAGACGGCCTCGACATTCGCCGAGGCCGTACTGGGTGAGCGGCGGCTGCGTGCGGCCCGTTCGGATTACGAACGCCTGCAAATGCTGGACGGCATGCTGGGAGATTCGGTCGCGTTTCTGATGAACATCCATGCGCGATTCATCTTCGAGGACAACTTCCACAAGGAACGGGCCAAGGGGGAACTGACCGCCGACCAACTGAACGGACTGATGGAGTCGGCGCAGAAGGCGGCATACCTCGATACGCTGGCGGACGGCGGCTGGAACCCGAGGTTCTGGGCCTCGAAGCTCCATTTCTATATCAGCGGCCTGCCGTTCTATAACTTCCCGTACACGTTTGGCTATCTGCTGTCGATGGGCGTCTACGCCGTGGGCCAAGACGCGGGGAATGAGTTCGCCGACACCTACCGCAAGCTGCTGATCGCCACCGGCTGCAAAGATGCCGAGGACGCAGTGAAGTCCACTCTCGGCTTCGACCTCCGCAAACCCGACTTCTGG
>JAYUFF010000661.1:0-4598 GCA_043738825.1 Schlesneria sp. | reverse complement strand
GGGCCAAGTTGAAGACGCTGAACCTCACGCCGTCGGAGCCGTGCGCCGAACACACGTTCCTGCGCCGAGCCTATCTCGACATCATCGGTCGCGGTCCGACAGTCGATGAGGCGCGGCAATACCTCGACGACACCTCCACGTTTAGCCGCAACGCCAACGGCGTGCGTGCCGACGCGGAACAGACGGTCGATCCCGCAACCGCCCACGCCGATGGCGTTGGGGCTAAACGTGTCGGCATTGATGCGGCATTGCTCAAACGACGCGAAGCCCTCATCGACGGACTGCTCGCCAATCCCGAGTACGCCGAGCACTGGGCCAGCAAGTGGACCGATCTGCTCCGTCCGAATCCGTATCACGTCGGGATCAAGGCGACGTTGGCGTACGACACGTGGATTCGCGACGCCTTCCGCAAGAACAAGCCGTACGACCAGTTCGTCCGCGAACTGATCACCGCGCGAGGCAGCACGTTCCGCAACGGCAATGCGGTCATGTTCCGCGACCGGCGGTCGCCCGAAGATTTGACGACCATCGTCAGCCAACTCTTTCTCGGCGTGCGGCTCGAATGTGCGAAGTGCCATCATCACCCGTTCGAGGCTTACGGGCAGGACGAGTTCTATTCCTTCGCCGCCTACTTCGCGAAGATCGGCCGCAAGGGAACGGGCATCTCGGCCCCGATCTCCGGTTCCGAGGAGTTCATCTTCGCGGGAACGAACGGTACGGTGAAGCACCCGCTGACGCAGGCCGCGATGACGCCGAAGCCGCTCTTCGGCACCGCTCCGCCGTTGGAGGGAGTCGATGATCCGCGCGAGGCGCTCGCCGCCTGGATCACTTCGCCCGAGAACCCGTTCTTCGTGCAGGTCATCTCGAATCGAGTCTGGGCCGACCTGATGGGCCGCGGCCTCGTCGATCCGATCGACGATCTGCGCGCCACCAATCCACCCTCGAACGCGCCGTTGCTCAAAGCGCTGGGAGACGACTTCCGCGCGCAGGGCCATGACATGAAGAAGCTGATCCGCCGCATCGCGACCAGCTACGTCTACAGCCTCAGTTCACTCCCCAACGAGCGGAACGCTGTCGATCAACGCAACTTCTCGCGGCACTACCGACAGCGTTTGCGAGCCGAAGTGCTGCTCGACACGGTCAGCCTCGCGACGGGAGTCCGCGACGATTTCGAGGCGATGCCCGCCGGATCGCGCGCGAAAGAACTGTGGACCGCCCGCATCGACTCGCTCTTTCTCGACGCCTTCGGCCGTCAGGATCCGAATCAAGACCCGCCGTGCGAACGAACGCTCGACACCACCATCGTGCAGTCGCTGCATTTGATGAACTCGAACACGCTCGCCAAAAAGGTCGCCAGCGACGGCAGCCGAGCGGACGAACTGGCCAAGTCCGACAAGACCCCAGCGCAAATTGTCGAAGAAGTCTACCTCGCCCTCTACGCCCGCCGTCCCAACGCCGACGAACTGCAAACCGGCACGAGCCTGTTCGCCGAACCCAACACCAACCGCCGCCAGGCGACCGAAGACCTGATGTGGGCGCTGATCAACACGCCCGAGTTTGTGTTTGAAGATTGAAGAGTGATCTTGTGACTTCCAGGCAGACTGGTGATTGAGAGGTAGCTGTGGAGTATCGCATTACGAAGGATTGCGGGACTGGATGGGGCAATCCTTCCGCTGTCACGGAAATTGAATGGGGGATTTCCGACAGCCAGCGTCAACTGGCGCTGACTGTGGAGGAAGGAGACACCCTCCTTCACTACATCGACTACGCCAACGTCTGGGCTGGTTATTCGACCGTCACGGGACGCATGCAGCCAAACAATGGTGATACCGACGCTGCTACAAGAGACGCGTTCCCGAACACCATCAAAATCAAGGGCGAAGTGTGGCTCAACGCGGGGCAATGTCAACGCACAGCTTCAATCTCTGGTCTTTCTCACCCAAATCATCACAGACAGAATGTTTTCACACGGATTCCGCCCGCTGATGCGGAACTAATTATCGCAACAATCAAAGCTGCTGCCGCTGCTGACGAGCCAGCCCTGAGCGTCGATTTCATGGGGCGATGGAAAAGCGGTGCTGAAGGCTACTACAAAGGGATTGTGAAGAATTTGGCTCGTGGGATTTGCTGGCTTTGTAAGACAAACGCGGCAGCATGGCTCGCAGACAGGGGGATTGATCTGCCAGCCCCTGAGGTTGAGAAAATTCGTGCTGGCTTTCTCGATGCGGCACACATCAAGGCCCATAGCAAGGGCGGGCTAATGGAACCCGATAACCTGAGAGCGCTCTGCCCCAACTGCCATCGGATGGTTGACCGGCTTACGCCAGAACAGCGCGGCGTTCTGCTTGCCGAAAATCCCCCGAACTAATCGCGATGAGTCAAGTGTGTCATCACCCTGACTTTGCTTTCCCTTTTTCGTGCCTTTCGAGTATTTCGTGGTTCACCACCGGAGACCGAACATGACTGCATATCGCAACTGCAACGGGATCACTCGCCGCAACGCCCTTCAACTTGGCTTGGGCGGATTCATGGGGATGGGCTTTGCCGAGGGACTGCTTCGTCGGGCGATGGCCGTCGAAACGGGGGCGGCTCCGACGGCGGTGGCCAAGGGCTGCATCCTGATTTGGATGGATGGCGGGCCGACTCACTTCGAGACGTTCGATCCGAAGCCCGCCGCTCCCGCCGAGATTCGGGGTGAGTTCGATGCGATCGCGACCAAGCTGCCCGGCGTTCATTTTTCCGAGCACATGCAGCGGCTGGCGGGGATCGCGGACAAGTTCGCCACGATCCGCTCGATCCGTCACGACCAGGCCAATCACGGGGCGGGCAACCACTACATGATGACCGGTGCTCCGCCCCGCATTCCGGTCGGGTGCGGTGCGTTCGTCAGTTTTCATCCCAGCATGGGAGCCGTCGTCGCGCATGAACTCGGCAAGCCGAACGGTCTGCCGCCGTACTTCTCGATGCCGTCGATGTCACGCTCGGGTGGGCCGAACTTTCTGGGAGCCAAGTACGCACCGTTCGTCGTGTCCGACGATCCGAATGGAGCCAACTTCCGGGTGCGCGACGTGGCTCTGCCCAAGGGATTGACCGACGACAAATTCCTGTTTCGCAACGACCTGAGGAAGCGCGTCGATACGCTGCCGCGCATCAGTGACCGGGCGGCGGGCGACCCAACCCTGGCGCTGGACGATTACTACCGGCAGGGCCTCGATCTCGTCACGTCTCCCGCTGCGCAAGCCGCGTTCGACGTGAGCAAGGAACCGGAGCAGATCCGCAATCGATACGGTCGCAACTCGTTCGGTCAACGTTTGCTGCTGGCCCGGCGGTTGGTCGAGGCGGGCGTGCCGTTCGTCACCGTGTACGACGGCGGCTGGGATCACCACGCCGACCTGTTCAGCGCCTGCTCGAAACGATTGCCCGAATGGGACAACTCGGTGGCCACGCTGATCGAAGACCTCGAAGAACGAGGGATGCTCGGTTCGACCATCGTCACCGCACTCGGTGAGTTTGGCCGCACGCCGAAACTTTCGACCCTGTCCGGACAGTCCAAAGCGGGTCGCGATCACTGGGCGAACGCGATGTCCGTCCTCATGGCGGGCGGCGGCACGCCTGGCGGACTGGTGGTCGGAGCGACGGACCGGAACGGTTACTCGGCTGTTGATCGAGTCCTCTCGCCCGAGAACTTCGTATCGACCATCTACACCAAGCTCGGCATCAATCCCGACAAGATGCTCTACACGCCGCAAGGCCGCCCCTCGCACCTCGTCAGCGACCCGACGCCGATTCGAGAATTGTTTGCCTGACGACCACGTTCCAGAAATCAACCCGATCCCACGCAAAGCGTGGGATCGGGTCTCCTCAATACGGAGGCATGGCGATGGGATTGCTGGCTGCTGCTGGATTGGCCGAGATACCACCGGAGGCAGTGCGCGAGCTAGAGTACATGTTGTGTTTGATCTCGCTTATTCCAGCCATCTTCTGGTTCATCGGTATCGGGTTGTGGTGGACGTTTGCCAAACAGAGCCGTGCCATCGGTCGTCTTGCCATGCTTATCGTTCCCGGTCTAGCATGGGTTTACTTCTTCGCGTTTTGGCCGTCTTGGTTCTATCCACGATAATATTGCTACCGATGGGCGGTGGGGTCTGACCAACGGGAAGGCTCCGAAGCTGGCGACTCCGTTTCCGGGCCATCGCTTCGCTCTGACCCGGCCACCCATCTCGCTGCTCAATCAAGGAGATTGTTGAATGAGAGCGTCCCGCTTGGGGAGTGTTGCCGTATTGCTGGCTCTCCTTTCTTCGACACTGTTCGCTCAGGACACCGGCCCCGACTGGATCAAGGTGACGACCGATGCCGGGTGGCGTGCTCGCGATTCGAGTGGGGAGCTGGTCTACAAAGACAAGCTATGGCTGTTTGGAGGCTGGTTCGATTCGTTTCAGGCTCCGCCGCGCGACGTGTGGAGTTCGGGAGACGGCAAGGCGTGGACGCTTGTTGAGAAGGAGGCCCCGTGGAAGTACAGCGACCTGCCGATGACGCTGACGTTTGCTGACAAAATGTGGTTCATGGGGGGCTGGACCAACGGGCGGCTGGCCGGTCAC
>JAYUFF010000660.1:0-4599 GCA_043738825.1 Schlesneria sp. | reverse complement strand
TTATTGTCGAGCAACACCGCCGACGAGCCGCTGCGCGCGCGAGGCAACTCGCGCAGCGCGTCGGCATACACCCACGGATGCCCGCGCTTGATCGTCCGCGCCAGATCGCGGTTCAACCGCAGCACGACCGGGGAGTCCGAAGTTTGAATGAGGGGCATGACGGCCTGTAAGAAAACTTGTGGGGTAGGTTTGTAACCTGCCCGTGGCACGCGGAAACACGGGACGGGCAGGTTACAAACCTACCCCACGCCACGCTGGCGCATCGCCAGTCACGGCTGCGCGAGGGATTGTCACCGTCAGCTCATTGGCTCGTCGCCGGGCCGCCGACTCTCATCAGATTCGTCTCTTGCGGATGAACGGGGAAACATTTCCGCGAATCTGGCCACCTGCTCGGCGTAGATCAAGAAGTACAGCCCCACCACGGTGTGTGACACAGCCTGTATCAATTGCAACGTGAACCATTCGGGAACCGGGTGATCGAGATTCGCAATTAGTGTCCCCAAGACATTTATCCATTGGTGCAGCGCATTTCCGGAGAGAACGTAGAGTCCGAGGACTCTGATGAGCACGACGTACAATTCTCGGGACGACATGCTTGACTCCAAATTCATTCGGCGGTCTTCACGGCTGTGCGGGAACTGTCGCCGTCAGGTCGTTGACCAGTTTGGCGAGTTGCTCGTGCGTGACTTGGATCGGAACGGGAACGCGGCCGGGGTTGGAGGCATCGTTGCGAAAGCGTCGCAACGAGAACCGACCGGCTCCGTGCGACGAAAGCTGAATCTCGTAATACTTGGTCGTGCCGGGAGCGGTCTTGTCCGGCGGAGTCGATCGGATCAGCACTTGGTTCCCCCGCGCGTCGTACTCCAGCGGCCCGAGGCTTTCGAGCAGGTACGTGATCCGCTTGCACAGCCCGTCGCCCCACTGCTTGAGCACGTCCAAAGTGCTCGCGCCGAGCGACGGCACGTCGAGCCGCAGTTCCTCGCACGAGACGCCCAACGATTCGACGCTCAGCAGATCGGCCGACAGTGTCACACCACTTCCGTCGGACACCGTGACGGACTTCGCGGGCACAAACGTCTGCCCGATGAGCGGCGTCAGAGCGGAGGCAAGATCGAGTGAAAGACTCATGGCGGTTGGGTGTCTCGACACGGGGAACTGGCAGGCAGCGACGGAGCAATCACAACGGGAGAAGCATAACCGACAGCCTGCCTCCCCGCATCTTGCACGCTCGCGTGAAGCCTCCCTGGGTGTGGCAGTCTCGCTGGCACATCAAGTGAGTCCACTCTCCACTCAGGACCAATGCCTGTTTGAAGTTGAGCTGATTGTCGGGCGGGACGAATCTTCGACGGCCCACCAAAAACAGGTCGAAATGGTGGGCCGTCGAAGGCTCATCCCACCCGACATAGAACCAGGCGATGGCCCTGCTCTCCACCGGACTGGCCACATTGGTCTCGACACAATTTTGCGAACCCATGTGAACGTGCCAGACTTTCCGCAGAGTGGCCCGGCTTGCTTCAAACTGGGTGCGAAGCACAAGAAACCTCAGAGCAAACATCGTTCAAGAACCCCGCGTGGCACTCCGATTGAACGTCAACCCAAAGTTTCTTGGGCCTGCGGCCCTCGGCTTGAAGCAAGCCGGGCCACCCGGCGTCTCAGGTCTTCTTGCGAGATCGCGGCTTCATCGCCTCACACAGGGGAGTGCTGCGTGACGGCTCGGCCAGCACTTCGGCCAGGGTTGTCTTCCGGAACGCATCCTGCACCATCGCCAAGGCATCGTCCATGCGGCGATGCAGCGGGCAGAGATGTTTGCCGTGAGACTTCAGCCCCAGCGGGCAGGTCTCGATTCGTTCGATCGGCTCGACCGCATCGACGACATCGAGAATCGTCAGTTCCTCGGGCGTCTTCACCAGCGTGACGCCTCCTCCGATGCCGCGCTGGCTGCGGACGATGTCGCTGCGCCCGAGGTTCTGCAAGACCTTGAAAAGGTAGGGCTTGGGCACCTGTGTCGCCTCGGAAATCTGATCCGTGGTGCGGGCTTCCGGAGCCTGACCGGCCAGATAGACGACGGCGCGCAGGGCGTATTCCACGGTTTGAGAAAACATGATCCGAACCCGGTTCCTTCCTAAACTGGACCTTGACATCCGCTTTAGCCGACGTAGAGTGGTGGCCAAAGTGGACAGATGAGTCCAGTTTGAGCCGCGTCCGGCTCGCCGTCAACTCCCGACTCAAGGAACTTCGCCATGAAACACATCGATGAACACCGCCTCGAAACGGATTTGGGCTATCGGTTTGCCTATCTCGTCGAGTTCATCGGCTTCGGCGAGCCGGACGTTCAGGCCGTGCAGGGAGCCGCCGGTACGCTGGCTCCGCTCGTGCCGGGTCTGGTCGATGCGGTCTACGACAAGCTGTTTGGATACGACGCCACCAAGCGGCACTTCGTCCCGCGACAGGCCGGTTACGAAGGGGCCGTTCCCACCGATCTGGCTTCGCTCACGCAGGATCACGAGATGATCCAGTTCCGTAAACAGCATTTGGGGCGGTATCTGACAGCCTTGGTGACGAAGCCCTACGACGGTGCGATGGTGGCCTACCTCGACAGGGTGGGGAAGATGCACACCCCCAAGGCGGGTTCGACGGAGTTGAATGTTCCGCTGGTGCAGATGAACGCGCTGCTGGGCTTCGTCTCGGATGCTCTGACCAGCACCATTCTGAGCCTGAACCTGGCCCGTCTCCAGGAAGTCGCCACCTTGAGAGCCTTCAACAAGCTGCTGTGGATTCAGAACGATCTCATCAACCGCCACTATCAGGACTCACATTCGGTCGCTGCAAAGTAGAGCGGCATTCCAAAACCAGCCCGACGCGCAAGCGAGGGCTGTCCATTTCATCCAAGCGAACCCCTCGCTCGCGCGTCGGGCTGGTGTGAAGAATCATGTTGGAAACCCTTCACCGTCCGTGGACAAGATCACTCGCCGTACTCGTGCTGTGCCTGACGAGCGGCTTGGCGAGCGGGCAGGACTTTGAGCGTGAGCCGATCAACTACGAGACGGCACCTGTGGACAACCCCGTATCGCGGTTGCAGGCCCGCCTCGACAGTGGTGAGACGAAGCTCGCTTTCGACGACCGCGTCGGCTATTTGAAATCGGTGCTGCGCGAGTTGGCTGTGCCCGAGTCCTCGCAGATGCTGGTCTTCTCGAAAACGAGTCTCCAGCGGCACCGAATTACGCCGCGCACCCCGCGCGCGATCTACTTCAACGATGACATGTACGTCGGCTTCTGCCAGCACGGTGACGTGGCGGAGTTCTCGGCCGTCGATCCGCAACTCGGCGTCGTCTTCTACACGCTGGACCAAGAGGAGACCGACCAGCCCAAGTTCACACGGCAGAACGACAACTGCCTGCTCTGCCACGCCTCGACGCAGACGCGCAGCGTGCCGGGACATCTAGTGAGGTCGGTCTACGTCGATTCGGTGGGCTTCCCGGTATTCGCGATGGGGACTCACCGCATCGATCACACCAGTCCTCTCGCGAAGCGATGGGGAGGCTGGTACGTCACCGGCACACACGGCGAGCAGACGCATCTCGGTAACCTGATCGTGTCGGGCAAGCAAGTGCGCGAACCGGTCGATAACGCGGCGGGCCACAACGTGACCGATCTGAGTCCGCTGCTCAAGACGGCGGCCTACCTCACACCGCACAGTGACCTCGTGGCGCTGATGGTACTCGAACATCAGGCGGAGACTCACAACCTGATCACGCGCGCGAGCTTCACCACGCGGGAGGCCCTGCATGCCGAGGCTCGCCTCAACAAGGATCTCAACGAACCGGAGGGCCATCGCTGGCAGAGTACGACGACGCGCATTCAGAGCGCGGGGAATGAACTGGTGAAGTATCTGCTCTTCAGTGGCGAAGCCTCACTGACGGCGAAGCTGCAAGGAACATCGACCTTCGCCGACGAGTTCGCTCAACGCGGCCCGCGCGATCCGCAGGGCCGGTCACTCCGCGACTTCGACCTCGAACGGCGGCTGTTCAAATATCCGTGCAGCTACCTGATCTATTCTCGCTCGTTCGACGCCCTGCCGCGCGAGGCGAAGGACTTCGTCTATCGACGCCTTTGGGAAGTGCTGAGCGGAGCCGATCAGAGCAAGGACTTCACACACCTTGCCCCCGCCGACCGAGTTGCGATCCGCGAGATCCTCCTCGCCACGAAGCCCGGTCTGCCGGATTATTGGACGAAGTTGCCACCGACAGATCCCGCGCCGTGACTTCGCTCCCTTCAGGGCTTGTCCCGTCGATTCTCGCCCCGCCTCGGTCGGTTCTCGTTCCCTGGCAGGAGCGTGGGAACGAGAAAATGGCTCCGCTTCACGGCGTCCTCGGTTGCCAGTATGCTCCGCAGACGTGTTGTCTGATGTCGATGCTGGAGTCATGCAAGGATGCTGTCATGAGCTGCTCTTCTCTCCGCCGAACCTTTGCCCTTCGCCGGACCTTCCTCGAACGAATCGCCTGCCTGAGTCTGCTGTTGGCCGTGTGGATCGCCCCCGTGCGAGCCGACGACTCGCGCGGCGAGGCCGCTCAAGCGGTCGATCACCCGTTCGCCGTCGTG
>JAYUFF010000659.1:0-1717 GCA_043738825.1 Schlesneria sp. | reverse complement strand
GCCTTCAAAGTAGCCATCATCGCTCCGCGTGATGAGCCTTCGTCGCACCGGCCTCGAATCGTGTATGACCTTCGCAGCGTGTCACCAACAGGCTCATCACGCGGAGCGATGATGGCTACTTTGGCACTTCCACCGCCGGACCCAGCCGGATGTCGCGGAGCTTGACCACCGTGTTGTGGTTTTGCAGGCCGAGGAAGCCTTTTGTTGAGCGGAGGGCGAGGAGCGGGGCGGTCTCGGCGGTGACGTTGGTCACGCGATGGCCGTTGTGCCACGTCGTGACGTGCTGGCCTCGGCAGTTGATTTCGAGGGAGTTCCACTCGCCGACCGGACGACTCACGCGCGGGTTGGCTCCCGCGATGTCGTAGATCGACGCCGAATACTGATAGTCCTTCAGCTTGAGATGCGCTGGCGCGGCGTCATCCAGAATCTGGACTTCAAACCCGGCCGGTGGCAGCGTGTCGTTGTCGCGATGATGGTTGCCGTCCATCGGAACGCGAACGTACATCCCGCTGTTGCCTCCCGTCGAGAGCCGGTATTCGAGCCGCAGATTGAAGTCGTCGAACTCCTCACTGCTGCGCAACCACGGTCCCTTCTGGCCCGAGCAGACGAGCAGACCGTCCACCACCGACCAGCAGGCTTCGGCGGCGTCTCCCACCGGTTCCCAGCCGTTCAGATCGCGACCGTTGAACAGCGGACGATAGCCCAGCTCCACGATGCGAATGTTCTTGAGCAGGAACTGACCACCCTTCGGGACTTCGATCTGAAAGCCGATGTGCCCGTCAAGCTGCTTCAAACCACTGGCGGCATATGCGGGCAGGCCGTTGATTTTGAGCGAGACCGTTTCGCCGTTCACCTGCAAATCGAAGACGTTCCATTCACCCGGCTTGACGAGACCGGTGCTTTCCGCACCGGGCAGGTTGCCGATGTTCCCTTCCTTCCCCTGCAACAGATTGACCTGAAAAGCCGGCTGGGGACCGGGCTTGCCATCGGCGGCGGCTCGAATGTAGATGCCCGCATCGTAGGCGACCGCCTGCAGCGCCTGCCATTCGACATGCAGTTCAAAGTCGCGGTACGAGTGATGGCTGCGCAGCCAGCCGTCGCCCGCCTTGAGCCGGAGACAGCCATCGACGACATCGGCCTCGCAATCGTTCTCGACGGACCAGCCGTGGAGAGAGACTCCGTCGAAGAGCGACTTCGAGTAGCCAACCGGTTCCTCGGCCGAGACGACGCAAGTCCCGAACACCAACGCGAGAGTACATTTCAAAACCAGCCCGACGCGCGAGCGAGGGCTGATCGTTTGATGAACGCGAAGCCCTCGCTCGCGCGTCGGGCTAGTGTGAGAAAACTTCACAACCCATTCTCGCCAGACAAATGATGGGCAGCAGAAACTTCTGACAAGTCGAGTCACGGTCAACATGCGGCAGCCTCCCGAACAAGTGGATTGGAAGGCGGATGTTATACCTTACGCGGGCATGAATCAGACGTTTCATTTCACCGCGTGGGCAACGCCCCGCGAGTTTGACGCCGGACCCGCGATCGACGCGCGGGGCGTTGCCCACGCGGTGAAACGAAGCCGCCTCTCGGCCGCAACCAAAAAGATGCGGAGGAACCACGGATGTCCCAGCGCGGCTTCACTTTGTTCAGCCGCAACCAAAAAAACAGAAACAGGAACGCTAATCTTCACTGATCGACACTCATCAGAATTAGCGAAGATCAG
>JAYUFF010000658.1:0-12209 GCA_043738825.1 Schlesneria sp. | reverse complement strand
GGGAGAGCGACCATTTTCCGCAGGAAGCCGTCCCCGCGTTGGCGCTGTTCTGCGAACCACGTTGGCAAAAACTGGACGAACCTTATCTCACCGGTCCGCACCTGTTTTGGAAGCACCACTGCGCGAATTGCCACCGCACGTCCTATGCACCACGCAACAACATCATCTCCAACTTCGCGGTGTCACGCACACACGGCAATCACGCGGCCGTCGAGCCGCTGGATGCCTCCAACCCCTTGAACCGGGCACCGTTCGAGGCCCTGCGCGGCGCGCCGCGTCTGGACGGGATCGGCTCGCGCATCCGACGAGACTGGCTTGTGGAATGGCTCCTCGCCCCGCGTCGCCTGCGGAACGATGCGACGATGCCGTGTCTGATTCCGTCTGACGATGAGTCCACCGTCCATGATCTGGCGGCCTACTTGGGAACACTGCGCGACGCACATGTTCCGCCGCAGAGTGCCAAACAGAGTCCCCCGCCCGAAACGAAAGTCACCGCCGACCCGGAGTCTTTGAGGACGCAGGGCGAGTCACTATTCGAGCGGCTCGGCTGCGTGGCCTGTCACACGTTTGCTGCTCCCAGCGTGTCGGACGAATGGCAGCGCGTGTCGCTGCACTCTGCCGCGGCGAAGTTTCAACCGGGCGCTCTTGTGCGGTTCCTGCTCCGACCTCACGAGCATCACCCCGGCAGCCACATGCCGGACTTCCGACTCAGTGCGGACGAAGCGGCAGCCATCGCCGAGTTCATCCAGCGGCGCTCAGTTGCGGAAATCGACCCAACGGTGGACGCTCGGCCCGGAGATGTGGAACGAGGTCGCGTCGCGTTTCAGAAGCTGCGCTGCGCGAACTGTCACGCGACGACAAAGACGGGCGAACTGGCCGCCCCCACACTTCAGACGCTGGCTTTCGAGAACAAGTCGTACGGTTGCATCGCGGCACCGGATCGCCTGAGTCCGGACGTGCCACGCTACGGATTCACCGATGAGGAGCGAGCGGCCATGAGAATCGGGCTCCATCTGGAAGTCACAAACTACATCGGGCCGGCGGACCTCCCGGAGAAGCCGGTTTCGCTCTGGCTCAAGCAGTTGCGCTGCAACGCCTGTCATGCCCGTGACGAGAAGCGATCTCTCTGGCCCGAGATCGTGGCCGAGGAGGGATCGGGCCGCGCGGTCGAGGCCGTACCGCAACTGACGTGGGTTGGCGAGAAGCTGCAAGGGCCGTGGATCGAGAAGCTGCTGAAGGGTGAGCACAAACAGAAGCCGCGTCCGTGGCTGACCGCTCGGATGCCGAGCTTTCCCGCCTACGCGAGCCTCATTGCGCATGGCATGGCGGCCGAGCATGGTGTGCCGTTTGAGGAGCCGCTGCCGAAGGAGCTCGATGCGGAGCAGATCGAGATCGGTCGCCAGCTCACGCTGCGCGACGGAGGTCTCGATTGCCGACAGTGTCATGGCGTTGGGAAGGAGCAGCCGCGCGGAGACGCCTCGACGCAGATTGCCCTCGGGATCAACTTCGCCCTCGCGCGCGAGCGGCTGCGTCCCGAGTTCGCCCTGCGCCAGATGCTCGATCCCCCGCGCTACGACATCGGTTCGAGAATGCCCCGCTTCGCCCCCGACCTCCGCACCACCGCCGCCAAACACATCGAAGGCGGTGACGCGAAGAAGCAGTTCGAGGCCCTCAAGCAGTTCATTTGGTCGGTGAAGCCTGACGAGTGAGAGGTCAGAACAAAAAGCCGGTAGGGTGTGTGCAGCAACGCGAAACACACCGCTGACGAGCCGCGATCTTCCGGTGTGCTCCGCGCAGCTGCACGAACGCTACGTCATCCCCTCAGCACTCAAGAGAGCATCGCCATGAAGAACAGATCGTTTCCAAGTTGGGCCGGACCGCTTGTGGGAACCCTCGTCGGAGCAGGCGTCGCAGCCAAGGTGGCGCTGGAGAAGGACAGCGGCCTCCCCGTGGAGTGGACTGTCCTGGGAGGAGCGGCCGCCGGTTTTCTCGCGGGCGGCATCGTCTGGTTGCTCGATGCGATGAAGAGGTGAGATTGGCGCGACGTTGGCGTCCGGTGGTCATGACACGCAGGCGGAGGCAACCAGACCGACGGCTCTCGACGTGTTGACTCGGCGGCTCGTGCAGCTTGGGGCGGGCAGGTATCTCGACCTCAACTTGTGAGGCATCTGGCGCGCAGAGGCGATTGATTGGCACGCCCTGAGTCCCCGATAGCATGGCGATTTCAGAGACAGTCCTCGTTGTCCATCAAACCCACGCCCGTCACAAAGACTCAGAGCGTGCCACCCGGCCACAAATGCCACTCCTGCCATGCAAGGAAGGCGAGCCTCACGGACGCTGCCGCTTGTTTCGGCGAATCGCCTCAAGCCGAGCAATGTGCTTTCGCAAAGCCTGTTTCAACGCAAAACAAAAAGCTTCGAGCCGAACGTTTGGCTGTTCGGCGTTTTCAAGTCCTTCAAGCCGCCGACGGGCGTCAGGCAAGGATAGCGATGCGTATCCATGCCGAGGTTGCTTCAATGTGGCGTCGATGGCTTCCCTGCGAAGCTGCGTCAACTCCGAATGATCGAGCTTGAGTTTGGCAATGGTTGTTTCCGCAGCGAGATCACTTGAATTGGCGGCACCAATTTCGCCTCGCAAGTTGAACTGGAATCGGCCCTCACAGTTATCGTCCAGCGGTGAGACGAATCGCCATCGCTCGGTGGGTGGAGGCCAGTCCTGTTTGGGATGTGCTCCATACGGAGCCTCGCCAGTATTCGGAGCGGGATGGCATGTGACGAGATTGCTGTAGGCCACGTCTTCACCCCGTTCGCAATGCGTCTGTGGCTTGAGGTGTTCGATATGGCAGCCGTCCTTCCCGACACGGCGACCAGTGTACGCACACAACCAACCCTGCTCGGACAGCAGCGAGTCGATGACAACTTCGCGAACCTCACCGGATAAAAGGTCGTAGCCGAAGTTGACGTCGCTCTGATATCGCGATCGCCATTCGGCAAGAACGGTTGGTTCAGGGTTCTTCCGAATCTGGCGCATCCGCCAATGCCTCCAGATTGTTGATCGTGGCCTCAAGCCGGGCGACATCGCCACCGGCACCGTGCAGCAAACGTTGAAGCTCAGACAACGATGTCTTTGCCTGATCCAAGTCACCCAATTCCAACGCCTCATCGACCTGTCGGATAACTGCGATCACCGGTTCAGGACGAGATGGCTCTCCCATGATGTGTTCGAGAATCCAGTTCGCATCCAAGCCGTAAGACTGTGTGCCGTAGGCTGCGACCGTGCGCCCAGCATCATCGCGGGTCAGCACAATCAGACTTTCAGGTTGAACTTCACTGATGAGGAGCGGTGAGTGCGTCGTGGCGATGAACTGCACTTCAGGAAATGTACGGCGTAGGTCGGCCACCACATGCCGTTGCCAACGGGGATGCAAGTGGAGGTCGAGTTCATCGATCAGCACGATGCCCGGAGTCTTCTCCAAAACTTCCGTACCGAGATGTGGGTTCAACTGTGCGGCCTTGAAAGCGAGATCACCGACCATCGCCAGCATGTTGCGCTGGCCATCGCTCAAGTTGGCAAATGGCAGACGCCCATGCCCTTCCAGCTCGACAAGCAGGGTTCCCAGCCGCAGGTTGAAATCCACAAATTGGCAATGCTCCAGACAACGGCGAATGGCCTCCTTGACCACGACAAACTGTGTGGACTCCTTTCCCTCATCGACCGCAATTCGCTTCTCACGTTGGAGCCATCGCAGGAGGTCACGAGGGCTGCATCGCGGATCAATGCTGAACCGATATCCGGCAAGTCGCGACCCGAAGTCCGGTTCGTCGTCGGGTTCGTCTGCCAGATCCTGTGGGGCCGTTCCCGTTCGCTTTTGTTTGGCGCGCTCCGCCCGAACTACGGCCATATCTCGTGGCTCTTGCCACAGCCTTCCAGTTCCGAAGAATGAGACGAGCGGCAACGTGAAAGCTGATCCTTGCATCACTGCGAAGGCCGCCGCTTCTGACGCAAACTTGATTACGCTTGCCAGCTGGCGAGTTGTTCGGCCTCCTTCAGCTTGGAGGCTGCGCTCCCAATCAATCTGCGTACCGATCACGCGCCCATTTGCCTCCACAGTGACCGGGTACTGCCGCTCTAATCGAAGTGTGTCGCCAAACTCTTGGAGGGAAACTCTCACATCATCGGGTTGAATGTTTCTTGAGTCATAGCCGCGCATCCCGAGAAACCAGCTCCCCACTGCGACAGCCAATCCCTCCAGAGCCGATGTCTTGCCAGCCCCGTTTTCACCGATCAATAAGTGAAACGACCCGTTGCTTTCGGCAGGGGAATCAGCGCTTCTAGCAAACGAGATTGTGAGTTCCTCGAACGCTTTGAAGTTACGGAGAGTGAGTTGATCGATACGCATGGCAGGCAGATTACCAGACAGAGTGTTTCAAGACACGCGGACACAGCGCGAAGGGTGACAGGAGCCGACAAGCCACCTTCCCTCGCCTGAGTTCATTGTTGCTGAAAGGACGAAGAGAGGAGGCCAGAAGGATGAGTTCAATAGGCGCGCGGCCTGACACGGCCTTGGACTCGGCCGGGGAGGCCCATGATTCTTAGAAAACCTTCGGCATCGGTTTGGTTGTAGGAGCCGCCCGCTTCCATGCTGGCAATCTTGTCGTCGTAGAGGCTGTTCGGGCTGGTGCGGCTGCAGACGATGATGTTGCCCTTGTAGAGGCCCAGTTTGATCTCGCCCGTCACCACCGCTTGAGCCTGCTGGTTGAAGACCATTAGTGCATCCATCTTCGCCGTGTACCAGAAGCCGTAGTAGACCATCTCGGCGATCTCGGGGGAGAGGCGGTCGCGCAGGTGGAGCAGGTCGCGGTCGAGCGTCAGTTGCTCGACGTAGCGATGGGCTTCGTAGAGGAGCGTCATGCCGGGGGCTTCGTATACGCCGCGGCTCTTCATGCCGACGAAGCGGTTCTCGATCATGTCGAGCCGTCCGATGCCGTTGCGGCCGCCGATTTTGTTCAGCTCCAACACCATCGTCAGCGGACTGACCTTGGTGCCGTTCAGCGTGACGGGGACGCCGTGCTCGAAGCCGATCGTGACGTGCTCAATCTGGTCGGGAGCCTGCTGCGGTGAGACGGTCATCCCGAAGTCAGGGACATCGACACCGGTGACCTGCGGGTCTTCGAGGACTCCCGCTTCGTAGCTGATGTGCAGGCAGTTCTCGTCCGAACTGTAGGGCTTGGCGACGGATGCCTTCACGGGGATGTTCTTCTCGTGGCAGAAGGCGATCATCTCGGTGCGGCCGGGAAACTTGGCGCGATACTTCTCGATGCGCCACGGGGCGATGATCTTGATCCCAGGTTCGAGGGCCTCCGCCGCGAGTTGAAAGCGGCACTGATCGTTCCCCTTGCCGGTCGCTCCGTGAGCATAGGCGTCCGCGCCGACTTCCTTCGCGACATCCAGGCAGATTTTCGAGATGAGGGGCCTCGCGATCGACGTGCCCAGCAGATAGACGCCCTCGTACCGCGACTGCCATTGCATGACGGGAAAGGCGAAGTCGCGGCAGAGTTCTTCCTGCACATCGACGATGCGGCACGACTTGGCTCCGCAGGTGTGAGCCTTCGTCAACACTGCCTGGCGATCTTCGCCGGGTTGCCCGAGATCAACGTAGACGCAATGCACGTCGTAGCCCTCATCCTGCAACCAACCGAGAATGACCGACGTATCCAATCCGCCCGAATAGGCGAGCACACAACTAGGCATGAGACGTTTCCAAAAGCAGCACGGTGAGCGGAACAACACGAGGCGCGGCTAAGCTCAGTCGTGAGTCGGCCGCGCACGGCCCGCGATTATATCGGTGGGGCGGACGCCTGCTACCGACTGGCTGCGAAGCGGCTGTTGTGGAGCTGACTCAGGCAAGTTCACGTTTAGCCGCAACGCCAGCGGCGTGCGCGTCAGCGACGGTTCGCCCACGTTCGCTCCCACGCCGTTGGCGTTGGGGCTAAACGGCGGCGCGGTCGATGTCCGGAAGCACACAAGCTGGCAGCATGTGCTACGGGTTCGTCACCGGAATTCGGCCGGATCGAAGTTGATGAGCCTGCCGTCGCGGAAGAAGAGGACGACGGTGTGACCTGTCCGGTCGGGGCCCCATTGATAGCCCACGTCCGTCGTCTGGTAGAAGCCACCGTTGGTCTTGTACTCGCGGTCATCGAGCCGCCGCTCGCCCGCTTCGCCGAGAACGTGTGCGACCTGTTCGGCCGTCATCTCGTTGTGGATGCGTCGAGACAGCAGCCAGCGGAAGGCGTCGGGATCGCGCTCGTTCATGAACTTCTGCCGCTGTTCGGTCTCTTGGGGAGCGATGTTGGTCTTTCTGCCAAACGGCAGCATGCGCGACAGACTCGACTGCTCGATCGTTTCGCAGCCCGAAAGCAATGCGAGGGTGAGCAGGCTCACGGAGAGCAGCGCTGGCGTTGTGGGCGGTCTTCGCATGGCATGGCCCTCCCTGGCCTCGCGACATTCTTGTCAGGCAGGCTTCTCGCCCGCCGTTCTCCGGGAAGATAGAGGAGCGAACCAATTCAGGCCAGATCGTTCTCCCACCGAACGCGACGGCGGGTGCCGTCGTGAATGGGTGGTCACATTCCGGTCCCCTCTCCCCCGTCTTCGGGGGAGAGGGTTAGGGTGAGGGGGCCGAACCATCGAGAGACCTGGAAGCGGGCGTGACTGACCGGTCACAACCACGAGCCGCAGGGATTCCAGCAAGTTCCGCCCTGAAGCAAAGCCCCCTCACCCTAACCCTCTCCCCCCCAAAGTCGGGCGGGAGAGGGGACAAGAACAGACGACCACCAATTCACGACGGCACCCCGCTGCGGTGAGTCGATCGGCAGAAATGTTTCCCTCCCACGAACCCGCAACGTGAGCGGCGGAGTCGGATCCCAGTCCCTCACTCACGCGGCGACGCGGTGATCGTTGGAGAAACACCGGCCGGTCAGTGGTTGGTTGTGGGGTGGAGGAATTCCCGACACTCGACCAATCGACTCCCGAGTGACGAACACTCGGAATGTTTGGTTGCCCGAATCGATCCACCAAAAACGCGACGCCGGCAAGAAGCCGGCGTCGCGAGCAGTCGATGGCTCGACGTGAGACCAAAGCTCAAACCAACGGTCTACGGGAGGTTGCCCGCCAGCGAGATCGAACTCGGTTTGCTGACCGACTGTGGCGTCGATGGCAGCGGGTTCCGCGCGACCCACTGACTGACGCGCACCACGCTGGGTGTACTGAGTGACGGACGCGCCGGACCGGTCACGCGCGCCGGGACGGTCACCTCGGTCACGCGGCCCTGATTGGCAGGCACCTCTTCTTCAAGCGGTGTCGGATACGAAATCTTCTTCGGATTGGCACCGTTGCGGTTGTTGAAGTCGTCTGGAGCCAGGCCTGGTGAGAACTCATCGAGCTTGTCTCCACTGGCGGTTCGTTTGGGAGTGCCATCGGGATTCCGGGCCGAAGCCTTGGCGTCGGGCGTTGGTTGCAGAGCCGTCCGACCACCGTCACCAGTTCCACTGGCACTGGCTCCGCCACCGATCGGAGCATAACTGACGCGCGTGCCAACCTGCATGGTCTTGGCGACCGTGACCGCCTTCATCACGGTGATTTCTTCCTCGACTTGGCGAACCGAGTTGATGGCCACCTTGCGAGTCACCTGATGCGGCACCATCGACGTGACGTTGTACGTGACCTGCTTCTGACCCTGAATGGCCACCTTCTTGGTGCAGGGAACCGTGCAGGTCATCGTCTGCGGAATGAACTGTCGCGTCGCCTTGGTCTGCGGCGTGAAGGCCGTTCGCATCTCGTAGCCCGTCCGGTTCAGCCAGCCCGTCATGCCGGGACGATTGTCGTACTGACACGGAGCCACCTTGCCGGTCGCTTCATTCCTGGTGACCCAGTAGCCGACCTGCTTCTGGACCTGTTTGTATTCGGTGACGTTCTGGTAATCGACCGTCGGGACGTTGACCGTGCGCTGTTGCGTGACGGGCCGCATCTCGGTGACCGCCTGCTCGACCCACTTGGTCTCGACGATCGGCTTCTGCACCTTCTGCCGCACCGGTTGGTACTCGGTGACATGCACCGTGGCGTATTCCGGTTGAATGACCTGCTGCAACGGTTCGACTCGCACGACCTGCGCCATGGCACGCACCTGAACTGGCTGCTCGATGGTGCAGGCAATCGGCTGCCCGCACTGCACCGGCCCGGCACCATACGCCGCCGAACTGTACGACGCGCTGGCCGACTGATAGGCCACGGGAGGCGGCCCGAACAGAGTGCTTCGCGGAGCCGAACCGCAATTGCAATTGCCGCCGCTGAACGGCATCCATTGCGCCGACGCGGTGCTTGTGGCTGCCAGCACGGCGAGGCAGCCCCAGAATGAGGCCGAGCCAAACGATGAACGGACCATGAGCTTCTTCCTGCTTGAAGTGAGGGCTGAGAGCCGCCGAATTGGATGTGATTGGGAGAGTGGACCAGCAGCTTCCACCGAAGGCCGACCGGCCCCCCGTCGAAGCGGGCGGGGTTTTAGAAGAATCCCAATTTTGGGTCAAGACCGGCTGTCGCTGCCGATCCGGCCAGCCGGTTTGTTCGCGTCGCTCATGGGTTGCGCGTGCGAGTGCTGTTCGCGCGATGGTCGGTGATGTCTGGTCGAGAATCCGGACCACTCGGTCTCGATGACAGGAGTCGTTGGGAAGATTTTGCGATGTCATCCGTTTACACTTTCGACCGGTTATCCGCCCCCGTTCGAGGTGGCTCCACTTCTGTCGTTGGTCGAGGTGACACATGCGTCCTTTCGCGTTCGGTCTTAGTTGTTGGATGATCTTGGCGGGAGTCGCCCACGCTCAAAATGCCGCCGCACTGGCGAAGCGGGCGCAGGCGATTCTCAAGGAGCACTGCTACTCGTGCCACGGCGAGGCGGGAGCGGCCGAGGGGGGCGTGAACTACGTGCTGGAGGTGCCGCGGTTGACCTCGCGGGGGAAGCTGGTCGCGGGGAACGCGGTCAAGTCGAAGCTGTACACGCAGGTCAAGACCGGCAACATGCCGAAGGACTCGGAGCCGCTGGGCAAGACCGACATTGAAACGCTCAGGCAGTGGATCGACGCCGGTGCGCCGGACTTCAACCCGCCAGCCGCCCAGCGCGAGTTCATCTCGCCCGCGAAAATGTTCGAGTTGATGAAGGCGGACCTCGAAGCCATTGATTCCCGCAAGCGACCGCTGATTCGCTACTTCACCCTCACGCATCTCTACAACGCCGGGCTGTCGGACGACGAGTTGGCCACGTACCGCAATGGGTTGGTGAAGCTCATCAACAGCCTGTCCGATCCTTCTCGGCCAGCATCGAGTAGCCCTGCTACTTGAGGTCGTAGCGGCCCCCTTGTCTCTATGGAGATGTGTCCGATTTGGCAAATCTCTTACAAAACGCGGATCTGTGGGACTCCAAAGGAAGTGGTGGCGTCAGGCGATTCAACTCACCCACTCGGGCGGATGCAGAGGACTCAACATCATGAACACTGTCAAACAGAACGACACCATCGTCGCGCTTTCGAAACACAAAAAACTCATAACTCAATGGGGCAGTTGCCGCACAATTAGGCAACTCCTGATTCGAAGGATTCGTGGTCGGCAAGCATAGGCAAGCCTGTTGCGGCCGATGACGCATCGCCCGTCGCTGCTGAACTCTCGATCCCGCGCGACATTCTCGAACCATGCCCCCGAGCAAAACGACCGCTAACGCCACTACGACGAATCTACTGCGTGATTGGATGACTGTCATCGACGTTCTCCTAGCGCTGGAAGGGTTCACCGTGTCGGTTGTTAACGAAAGACGGGGTCTGTTTGGGGACATTGTTTTTCATTTGTTCGTCGGTGTTTTTCATTTGTTTCTGGAGATGTAGCATAAACTCATCCCACGTCACAAAACCGTCTTTGACCGTCGGTTCATACTTACTCTCTATTTTAGAGACAAACGCTTTTGCCAATTCTTCTCCGCTTAAGTTCGGATCATTTAATCCCAAACTTTCATTCTCAAACGACTGCGCAAATCCTTTCAAGAAACGAGAGACACCGTTATCCAAATCACCTGGCTCGCCGGGTTTTGTTGACGACACATGAACGAATCCTTTGTGCCCAAAGTAAAGTGAACGCCATATCCCCGCGATCTTCTTCGAGGCACTAGCCGACTCGGAATCGGCGTTACTACGAGTTGATTCAGTCGCACCCTTTGTTTGGCGGTTGTCTGTCATTATTGTTTGGCAGTTGTCTGTAATTAGGACCACCAACCGAACGTTTCTTCGTTTTTGAATGTCGATCAATCGATTGACAATCTCTTTCTCGCAATTGACATCCTCACCACCGAGCGTCAACACCACGCCCTCCTTCTCCTCGTTACGTCCATGAGCCAAAACGTATACGAATACGACATCTTGATTGTCGCGCATAGTTCCAATTGTAGCTGCTAAATTGTCATCCAATACCTTGAAATGATTCTCTAGGTCTCGCTTTTTCCCTACCACATTCCAAGTTTCATCCTCGATGCCCGTTGCTGGAGTTGGCACTATTTCGACAACGCCCACTTCCTTTGCATTAGGCACATGCACAAAGAAGCTTTCGTTGAATCTCGTAAAGAGACTTTTGAGTTGTCCAATGGCCTTTGAGCCTTTGTCGTCAGTGACATCATTGGCGACCAGCCACAGCGAATGAAATCTGGCAATTTGTACACTTCGAATGCCTGTGCCCAAATCACTGACATTCTTTTGGTTTCCGTCCTGCGACAAACAGACCTCGTGGGTAGTTGCAGCCAGAATCAGGCCGAAAGCACAAAGTAATCGAAGGCTATTCGAGGAGAGAAGCATCATTGGTAACCTTGCTTTGTTATGGAAATGGATACTACCGAAATGCGTGAGTCAGTTATGGCATGTCTGAGTCAATTATTGTAATCGTGGCAATGCTTCGTAGGCTTGCGGAGTTTGGCTGATCTGAACAGCGAGGTCCGGATCTTTCCCAAAATCTCTTTGTTTATACAATTGAAATGACTGACCCACATTTTTCTGAAGCGCAATGAAAAACTCACCCCACGAATATCGCAGGTCTTTGTTGGAATCAATAGAAAGGAGTCGAGCGGTAACATCAGGGCGGGGGGCTGTTGCCAAGAGGTCGCAAAAATCTTTGGTAAAGATTGCCCCGTGAATATCCACCCAAGCTGCCTCAAAAAGCCGCTTGTCTCCGTCGATGCCAGTCGAAGAGTTGATATCCACGAATCCTCGAGAATCAATGAACAGATCCCGAAACAGGTCGTCGGGAAACATTGGGGCGTTGAGTTTTGCGTGCCGCCCCAAATTCGCAACTGCGGAGGAGCAGGAATCGGTAATAAGCACCGCCAACCCCGCCCCCCGAGTTTTCACAAAGGCTGACAGTTTCTCGCGTGCAAACAACTCAAGCATTGCTGGGTTCGGGTTTGCTTCAGGAGGATCAAGTTCCATGAAGTGTTTACCGGTTTGTTTGTCACACGCACCGTGCAACTTGACGTAGATAATCAGGGCGGCGGTGGGATCGGGAATAGGAAACGCTGCGCGAACCGGTTGAGCAATATCGGTAAACGTGATTGGCGCGACGACTGCTTCAGAAATGTTGATTTTCACTCCCAACTTCTGGATGGCTTCCGACTTTTGCGCCTGCTCAAAGACAGCTCCCACTCGCTTCAAATCATCACACCAGTTTGTGCGTACCGTCGAAATGCGGATCACTTCGATCCGCTTGATCGGTTTGACCTGATCATCGCCGAAGGAGATGGCATCGTATTGCATGATCAGGCAAAGACTGACGATTACTTGAAACGGATGTCGCAACATTGACTTCGCCTCATATGCGTTGAGTTTCCAATCCCGAATACTGAGCGGCGAGAGTGTGGACAGGTGCCGACCGACTGTCAAGTCGGCCGTGCGCAGGGTGGCCCAGCTTGCTTCAAGCTGGGTGCGCAGCACAAGAAATCTCTATGGGAACGTCAATCAAGTACCCCACGTTGAACTCCATCGAATGTCGGACTGAGGTTTCTTGGGACTGCGGTCCACGGCTTGAAACAAGCCGGGCCACCCTACGCCGTTACCCCTTTTGGTACGTGAAAGAAGTCTCGATGCGACTTGGAGTTTCGGCCATTCTTACGTTTCACAGGCGTAAGGGATCGG
>JAYUFF010000657.1:0-1718 GCA_043738825.1 Schlesneria sp. | reverse complement strand
GATGCGGATGTGCTCGAAGAGGGAGCGGTCCCTTCAACAAAGGAGGCGTATCCCGACGCGGTGCAGATGCGCGGGCTGTCCCTGCCGCTGGCGTATCGACTCGATCCGGGCGGGCTTGAGGACGGCGTGACCGTCAGCGTGCCACAGGAGGGCTTGAACCAACTCGATGGCGAACGGCTAGGCTGGCTCGTGCCGGGGCTGATTGAAGAGAAGATCGTCACGTTGCTGAAGACGCTGCCGAAGGAACTGCGTCGGTCGCTCGTGCCAATTCCCGAGACGGCCGCGCGCGTGGCGCAGGTGATTCAGTTTGGCCACGGCTCTGTGGCCGAAGCCGTGGCCCGCGCGGTCGAGCAGGTGACGGGAGTCGTCGTCCCGCGCGATGAGCTGCGCGACGACCGGTTGCCGTACTATCTTCGCATGCAGATTCGTGTGATGGATGCCAATGGCAAGACGCTCGCCGCCGGACGCGATCTGGTCGCGCTGCGGCAAGAGTTGGGTGGAGCTGCCGCGAGCAGCTTTTCGTCGATCGACGAACCGCGCTGGAGTCGCGACGGCATCACGTCGTGGGACTTCGGCTCGTTGCCGCCCGTGGTCGATGTGAATCGCAGCGGCATCGTGCTGAAGGGACATCCGACGCTGATCGACAACGGGATGGAAACCGTCTCACTGCGTCTGGTCGATGCGTCCGCGCGGGCACTGCACGAACTGCGGTTTGGAATCCGGCGGTTGATCTGTCTGGCCGCCGCGAGGGAACTCAAGCAGCAGGTCGATCATCTGCCGCAACTCAACAACTGGACGTTGCTGTCGAAGACGTTTCCGCAGCCGTTCCCGTTCCGGCAGCAAGTCGCCGAGTTGATCGCCGACCGCGCGTGCCTTCCCGATGTCAAACTGCCACGCTCGGAACCGGAGTTCCGCGAGTGTTTGCGAGCGGGCAAGCTGCGACTGGGCGTGGCGGCGGGAGAGGTCTCGCACTTGCTCGGGCCGCTGTTCGTGAACTTCTCCGAGATTCGGAAGACGTGGGAAAAGACGGCCGCTCCGCAGTGGCAGCCGACGCGGCTGGATGTGCATGCGCAACTCGGGCAACTCTTCGCGCCGGGCTTTCTGGTGCGAACGCCGTGGGCCTGGCTGCAACAGTTCCCGAGGTACTCGCAGGGGATCGTGCTGCGATTGCAGAAGCTGACCAGCGGCGCGGGGCCTCGCGACCAGCAGCAGTTGCCATCGGTCGTCCCTCGCTGGCAGCGTGGCATCGAACGCTTGAAGCAGCATCGTGCGAGACAACTCTATGATCCGGAACTCGAAGCGTACCGCTGGATGACCGAGGAATACCGCGTCTCGATCTTCGCCCAGGAACTCGGCACGGCGGTCCCCTCGTCGGAGAAGCGGCTCGACCAACAGTGGGCCAAAGTGGCGGAGTGACGGTGTTCGGCGACAACCAGTGCAAAGTGAGAAGTGAGAATTGAAAAGTGCAAAGTGAAAGTTGGGAGACTCGTCGGCAGACCTCCGTCCATCCTTCATTTTGCACTTCGCACTTTTCACTTTACACTTCTCACTCGTGTTCCAGTTCGACTCACACACTGCGCTGCCCGGCATCCAGTTTCACCGCCGCCCCTTCAATTCGAGTGACCTCGCCAAATGATCGTGACCATCGACGGACCGGCCGGGACGGGCAAGAGCACCGTGGCGAGAATCCTTGCCCAGCGGCTGGGCTTTGAGTTTCT
>JAYUFF010000656.1:0-1719 GCA_043738825.1 Schlesneria sp. | reverse complement strand
TACTCGACGAGTCTGCGCGGTGAGACCAACGTACAGAGCATCACCGGCTTCCGGCTGGAGTTGCTCAACGATCCGAACCTTCCGTGCAACGGGCCGGGTCGCTCTTTCATGGGGACGTGTGCGCTGACCGAGTTCACCGTCGAAATCGAACCGGTGAAAGAGATCGAAGGCCAGCCGAAACCGGGCGCGAGAGAGAAGCTCAAGTTCGTGAAGGTCAGTGCGGACTACTCGAATCCCGAACGAGACCTCGAACCGAACTTCTACGACAAGACCGACAAGAAACGAGTCACCGGGCCAATCGAGTTTGCTATCGACGGCAAGGATGAGACCGCGTGGGGCATCGACCAAGGTCCGGGCCGGCGCAATCAGCCGCGCAACGCCGTCTTCATCCCCGAGAAGCCGTTCGGTTACGAAGGCGGCACCACGCTGCACATCAGTCTCAAGCAGATGCACGGCGGCTGGAACAGCGACGACAACATGAACAACAACCTCGGCCGCTTCCGCCTCTCGGTCACGACGGCGTCGAACTCCGAGGCCGATCCCGTGCCGGTGCGCGTCCGCGAGATTCTTGCTCTTCCGCGCGACAAGCGTTTGCCGGAGCAGGTCGGTGTGGTCTTCTCGCACTGGCGAACCACAGTTCCTGAATGGAAGGCAGTCAGTGACAAGATCGAGTCCCTCTGGCAGCAGTGGCCACGCGGTTCGACGACGCTCACGCTGATGGCTCGCACCGAACCGCGCGACACGCGGATGCTGCTGCGTGGCGACTGGCTCAAGCCGGACAAGCCCGTCGCGCCGGGCGTGCCCGCGTTCTTGCATCCGCTTCCCGTGGGGCAGGTTTTTAACCTGCCCGTCAACGAACCAAAGCCCTCGCCAAATTCATCACGCCTGACAGACGGTTCATCATCAGCGTCGAAGCCGACCACCGATGTAACACGACCAGAATCCAAGAGTGGCGGGCAGGTTACAAACCTACCCCACGACCGCCTCACGCTCGCCAACTGGATCGTCGATCGGCGCAGCCCCACGGCGGCGCGAGTCCAGGTGAACCGGATCTGGCAGGCGTACTTCGGCACGGGGATCGTCGGTTCCAGCGAAGACCTCGGGACGCAAAGCGATCCGCCGTCGCATCCCGAGTTGCTCGACTGGCTGTCGGTCGAGTTGATGGAACAAGGCTGGAGTCTCAAGCACCTGCATCGCCTGATCGTGACGAGCGCCACGTACCAACAGTCGAGTCGCGTGACACCGGCCTCGTATGAGCAGGACCAGTACAACCGCTGGCTCGCCCGCGCGCCGCGTCTGCGCGTCGAAGGTGAGATCGTGCGCGACATCGCGCTTGCGGCGAGCGGTCTCCTCAATCCAAAGGTCGGCGGCGCGAGCGTCTTCTCTCCCGCCCCCGCCTTCCTGTTCGTGCCGCCCGCCAGCTACGGTCCATTCGTGTGGAACGACGAGACCGGCTCCGAACGCTACCGCCGCGCGATCTACACGTTCCGCAGACGCTCGACGCCGTACCCGATGCTCACCAACTTCGACACTCCGAACGGAGATTTTTCCTGCGTGAGGCGCACTCGCTCGAACACGCCGCTCCAGTCGCTGACGACTCTGAACGAAACGATCTTCCTTGAATGCGCTCGCAACCTCGCGCTGCTGACATTGAAAGACGGAGGCGCGGACGAGGCCGCTCGCCTCACGTGGGCTTTCCGCCGCTGCGTCTCCCGCGCA
>JAYUFF010000655.1:0-1722 GCA_043738825.1 Schlesneria sp. | reverse complement strand
CCGCAGTCGGAACCGGCGGGTGAACAGAACAGCTCGGCCTCGCGCATGTCGCTCGTCAGGATCGACGAGGCCAAGCCCTGCGGGACGTTGTTGTGCAGCGAGATCGCCTCGTCGAGTGAGCGGTATCTCATGACGTACAGGATCGGTGCAAATGTTTCTTTCTGCACGATCCCGGCCGACGGGTCGATCTCGACCAGCGCGGGACGGACATAGCAGCCGCCGGCCGGAACGGTGTTGGTCAAACCCGCATCGGCCAGTCGCTCGCCACCGTGAACCACTGCGCCATCGGCCTTGGCACGAATGAGCGCCGTGTGCATCGCGGTCCAAGCCCGTTCATCGATCAGCGGGCCGACGAGGGTTCCGGCATCGAGTGGGTTGCCGATCGGCAGCCGCTCGTACACGGACGTGATTCGCCGCACAAGTTCGTCGGCGAGGCTCTCGTGAACGATGAGCCTTCGCAGCGTGGTGCATCTCTGGCCACAGGTGCCGACGGCGGAGAAGACGATCGCGCGGACCGCCAGTTCCAAATCGGCGGACGGAGCGACGATCATGCCGTTGTTGCCACCGAGTTCGAGCAACGACCGACCGAGCCGCGCGGCGACGCGCTGTGCGACGGCTCGGCCCATCGCCGTGGAACCGGTGGCGGAGATGAGCGGTAACTCGGGCGCATCGGCCAATGATTCGCCGACTCCCGCGCCGGTCCCGATGAGGACGCACGAGACGGCGGGCGGAACGTGAGGCATCTCGCGCAGCACCGACGCGACGACGGCCTGGCAGGCGAGCGCACAGAGCGGCGTTTTCTCGGACGGCTTCCAGACGACGGGATCGCCGCAGACCCACGCCAGCGCGGCGTTCCACGCCCAGACGGCGATTGGAAAGTTGAAGGCCGTGATGACGCCGACCGGTCCCAGCGGATGCCACTGCTCGGCAAGTCGGTGACTCGGTCGCTCGCTGGCGATCGTCAAGCCGTGAAGCTGGCGCGAGAGGCCGACGGCGAAGTCGCAGATGTCGATGACTTCCTGCACCTCACCCAATGCTTCCTGCGTGATCTTGCCCGCCTCCCACGAGATGACGGTCGCGAGTTCGGCCTTCAGTTCGCGGAAGCGATTGCCGACTCGCCGCACGAACTCGCCGCGCTGCGGCCCCGGCGTGACGCGCCACGATTTGTAGGCTTCGGTTGCCGCATGCAACACTCGCGGCACATCGTCCACCGACGCGGAGGCAAACGTGGCGAGAGTCGATCCGTCAATCGGCGAGCGACCAACAAGCTGGTCTCCCGAACCGACGGACCCTTCGCCTCCGATCCAGACCGCCAGAGGATTGGACTCCATGCCAAGTCGATTGAGTGCGTCAGTCAGTGTGGTCATGTCTGCCCCTTTGGAGTGCGGCGATTCATCGCCGCTTTTGTTTCTCTGTGTATTTGGATTCGCGAAGATGGCAGATGCGCCAAGCAGAAAAAGGAAAGTGGCGATGAATCGCCGCAGTCCAAAGTTACTGATTGTTCATTCTCACGCCGGGGCCGACGTAGTGTTGGCCGAAGCGGTTGGCGAGGAAGGCGTCGAAATCGACCTGCTCCTGCCGCACGAAGCCGGTCGAGGGCAACTGGCCGTGGACGTGCAGATCGACCGACGCGCAGATGGCCGCTGCCGTCGTGATCTGGATCGCGCTCCAGACTTCATCGCCGTGCTTCTTGTGGTAGACCTTGCGCGCGTCCCACAACTG
>JAYUFF010000654.1:0-4616 GCA_043738825.1 Schlesneria sp. | reverse complement strand
TCTTTCGCTTGGAGTCCTCGACAATTTCGGGAGCGATCCCGACTTGGAACGACTCGGGCGGCGAGGCTCCGTTCGCGTTGGCCACCTGCCAGCGGATCAGTCCCGGCGGCACATCGGCCGGGATCGTCAACCGGGCCGCAAACTCGCGCGGCAGCGGCCAGGCGGGGCCTCGCGCCTTGAAGCCGAACCAATACGGTGGTTCCGCCACGAGCACGGGCGATGCAGGGCCAATGAGTTCCAGCTTGATGCGCGGGTCATGCACGAACAGTTGCATGTCGGGCGTCCAGTCGTAACCGCCGAGCACGACATCGACCGTCGTTCCGGCGCGGCCTCCCGAGGGATACACGTAACCAATTTCGGGAGCAAGCTGCGCGCTTGCGGAGGCTGTGGCGAGAAGAATCAAGGCGAGTGAAAAGTGAAAAGTGAGAAGTGCAAAGTGCAAAGTGTCGGGCAAAACATCGCATCGCCGACGTGTTCTTTCCTTTGGCACTTTGCACTTCTCACTTTTCACTTTGCACTTCCTCCTCAAACAGCACGGGTTGTCTTCAAGCCAGCAATCCCGGAATCACCTTGCCTCCGTTGACCAGCGGCACCGGGCGGCCGAGTGGGTCGGCGTATTCCTTGTCGGCGTCGATGCCCAGCAGCGTGTGAATCGTGCGGAGCAGATCGCTGACGCCGATCGGTTCGGTGGTGGGATAGGCCGCCTGCTTGTCGGTGGCTCCAATGATCTGACCCGGCTTGACTCCGCCCCCCGCGAACAGGATGCACTGCGCCATCGACCAGTGGTCGCGACCGGCCTGCGCGTTGACGCGCGGCGTGCGGCCCATCTCGCCCATCATCACGACGAGCGTGCTGTCGAGCAGGCCCCGCTGCTCGAGGTCGGTGATGAGTGCGGCGAACGCCTTGTCGGCGGGCGGGATCAGATCGCCTTGCAGGCTGGGGAAGCAGTTGAAGTGGACATCCCAGCCGGGAGCATCGACCCCCACAAATCGGCAACCGGCTTCGATGAGCCGTCGGCCGAGCAACACGCTTTGCCCGATCTGCGTCATGCCATACGACTCGCGCACGGCGGCTGATTCGGATTGAATGTGGAACGCCTTGCGAGCGGCGGGCGACGTAATGAGGTCGCGAGCCTTCTGATAATACGTGCTCATCGCGGCGGCCCGTCCGGTTCGCGGGTGATTGCTTTCGAGGCCGGTCAACAATCGCTGACGCAGGTCGATCCGTTGGCGTGACAGCCCTTCGACCTGACCGAGGTCTCGCACTTCAAAATCGGGCTGGCTCGGGTCCGCTTCGATCACGAACGGCGAGTACTCGGCCCCGAAGAAGCCCGGTCCGCCGGCGGACATCGCGTGCGGCATGTTGATGTACGGCGGCACTGTTCCCACAGACGTGGCCCCGCCGGAACCGAGTTCGCGCGCGACGATCGAGCCGAGTGACGGAAACATATCGTTGGTCGGGACCGGGTACTCGCCATCGGCAAACGTCGGCCGATGCCCGGTCATCACGTAGTGGTAGCCGGTCGAGTGACCGTTGTCAGTGTGACTGTGGCTGCGCACGACGGTGAACTTGTTGGCGATCTTCGCGCAGTTCCCACAATGCTCGGTGAAGATCACTCCGGGCAGAGCGGTTGAGATCGGCTGAAACGGCCCGCGAATCTCGGCGGGAGCATCCGGCTTCGGATCCCACATGTCCTGTTGCGGCGGCCCTCCTTCGAGAAAGATGAACAGGCACGACTTGGCTTTCGCGGGTCGCTGGCCGTTGGCCTTGGCAGCCTCTTCGGCCTGCAAGACTCGCGGCAACGCCAGCCCGCCGAACAAAGAAGTCGCGCCCAGCCGCAGCGTCTGGCGGCGTGTGAGGCCATCACAAAAGCGATGGCCGCGATTGCTGAATTGGAAGTCGAACATCGGTCGGTCTCCTGTTTCATTGGACCGGTTTGGAATCGGAACCACGAAGTGGGGCTCAGTGGTTGTACAAGAACTCTTTCGTGTTCATCACCGCCCAGAGCATGTCTTCGATCGCCTGCTGGCGGCTCGTTTCGGCGGATTCAAACGCGGACCGCATCAGAGTCCGTTCTTCCGGCGTTGGGAAGCGGGTCACGGTCGTCAGATAAACTTCCTCGGTGATTTCGGCGTTGGACTTCGACGACTCGGCCCATTTGCGGGCTAGGCCGTGACGGTGACTCAGTTTGGCATTCACTTCGGGTGAGTTGAGCAGATGCAGAGCCTGTGAGATGCTCGGTTCGTTGCTTCGTTCACACTCGCACACCGTGGCTCGAACGGGACGACCGAAGATGCGGAAGAAGTACGAGGGCATGCGATTGTCCCAGACCTGGATCGAGCGAACTCCTTCCGGCCAGCCGTTGAATTTCTCGGGGACGCCGGTTGTCTGACAGATCGCGTCCAGCAGCACTTCAGCCGGCATCGCCTTCGGCCGAACGTGCGAGAAGTGTTGGCGGTCATCGCGGTTCGAGTCACTGGCCGGGCCGAGTTGGTACGCGCGCGACATCAACAGCGTCCGGGTGAAGGCTTTCAAATCGTAGCGGACCTCTTTGAGATGGCTCTCCAGCGCGGCGAGCAACGGTTCGTTGGTGGCCGGGTTGGTGACTCGCATGTCGTCGATCGGGTCCACCAAGCCGCGGCCGAAGTAATGCGACCACATTCGGTTGGCGATCGCCTTTGCGAAGAAGGGGTTGTCGGGTTGAGTCAACCACGCGGCGAGTGCCTGACGCCGGTCAGATGAGTTCGTGAAATCGGCTGGCTTCGCGCCGAGGGCTCGCGCGGGAACGAGTTCGCCAGTGCGCGGGTGCTTCGAGTCGGTGCCGATGCGGGCGACGATCGACTCGGTTCCGTCGGGCAGTTTCTTGACGGTCAGTCCCGTGAAGAAACCGGCGAGTCCCGCATAGTCGTCCTGGCTCCAGCGTTCGCTCGGATGGTGATGGCACTGCGCACACTCAATCCGCACGCCGAGGAACAACTGGCTGACCGCGCGGCTGGTCACCTCGGGCTGATCGAGCGTCTTGAAGAACGCGGCCGGGCTTTCGCTTTGGACCGGCCCTTGAATCGTGAGGATCTCGCGCACCATTTCATCGTAGGGCCGGTTCTCCGTGAATTGTTTTCGCAGCCAGCGTGTCAGCCCGACCGTTCCCTGCGGCGTAATTTTGAGCTTGTCCGCCTTGAGCAGGTCCGACCACTTCATCGCCCAGTAGTCGGAGTACTCCGGCCGCTGCAACAATTCATCGACCAGCTTCGCTCGCTTGTCGGTCGCTGTGCCCGCAAGAAACTTTCGAGCTTCGGCCGCTGTTGGCAACGTGCCGATCACGTCGAGCGACACTCGCCGCAAGTACGTCGCGTCGTCGATCGACTCGCTCGGAGGAATGCCGAGCCGAGTCAGTTTGTCCCAGACATGCTTGTCGATGAAGTTGGCTTCGACCGGTCGAACGAACGTGCTTCCGGGGCGAGGCATCACGACTCGACAGACGGCCACGTGACCGAGATACCTCACGAGAACAGCGGCTTCGCCGGGAACGTCGCTCGCTTGCAACAGCCCGCGCGAGTTCGCCTCGCAGATGTGCAGGGCGTTCGAGATGTAATCGGCCTCGACCGTCGCGCAGTGGCGTCGGCCGGCATCGTCCATCGCCGTGACTCGCAACTGCTGCGAACCGTTCGCCGCGATGACGACCTGCGCCGGTTCGACTTCGATGCCGATCACCTGTCGTTCGTCCGACACCGTTGCATTCGCACCGGCCGCAATCCATCGCAGCAGCCTCCGGTACTGAGGACTTCCCGATTCGATCTTCTGCCCGCCACCGTGAGGCAACGTCGCGGTGGCCTTTCGCAGGAGGATGCTTCGTTCGGGGGCGGTCAACGCGACTCGACGGCCCTTCCCTTCCTTCACGATCGAGTCGTGATCGAACGCTTCATCGAAGCCCAACAGGCTCAACTTGAACCCGTTCTGTCCCTCCGCCTTGCCGTGGCAGCCGCCGGAATTGCAGCGCGCCTTGGTGAGGATCGGCTGGACTTCGTGGACGAATGAAACGGGCACGGTTTGCAGCAAGCCGGTGACGGTGACAGGGACTTCCATCTCGACGGCACCCTGTCGCACGACGATCTTTGAAGTCCCTTCGGCCAGAGGTTGGATCAAGCCGTCCGCGCCAATCGCGATCACGGCGGGAGGCCGCACCTCGTACTTGACCTCGCGCGTGACATCCCGCCGCAGTTCGCCTTCTTGAACCGTCACGAGCAACTGCTGAGAACCCTCGGGACGGTCCAAGAGAATCGTCGCCGGGCTGACACTGAGCTGCGCCCCAGCCGACGACGCGGATAAGACCGCACAGAGTGCGAGCGTGGCCACAACGAGAGGTCTCAACTGTTTTGGAGTCATTGGCAGCAGAGTCTCTTGGGACAAAGCGTGGAACAGGTCATTCACTTCAGCTTCGGTCTGAACGGTTCGCAAGCATCACACGCATCCGTGACATCTTATTGGATTGTGCCGCATCGGCAATGCAAATCTGGCGTTTTGTCACAGCTTGATCTTGGGGTAGCCACGCTCGCCAGAGCGTGGGGTCCATCCAGCGTCTCGCCCACGTTCTGGCGAACGTGGCTACGACAACAACC
>JAYUFF010000653.1:0-4627 GCA_043738825.1 Schlesneria sp. | reverse complement strand
GGCCAGTCGCGTGCTGTTGCACGAGCAGAAGCTGCTGGCGCGGATTCTGCCCGACATTCGGGAGGTGCTCGATGGTGGTCATGATTCTGGAGGCGGTCCCGCCCAGCCTGCGGGGGGATCTGAGTCGTTGGATGCTGGAGCCGAAGGCCGGAATCTTCCTTGGTCGCATGACCGCGCGGATCCGGGACGAACTGTGGAAGAAGGCCACGACGGGCAGTAAGGACGGAGCCTGCTTTCAGGCGTGGAGTTCCCCCAACGAACAGGGCTTTGCGTTTCGCACGCACGGCGACCTGTCACGCCAAATGGTTGAGATCGAGGGGCTATCGCTGGTGTCCCTCACGAAAGCCCCACACTAGGGGCTGGAGTTGTCCCCACACACGTGGGGGTGAACCGTAGACACCGTGATCGAGGCGACTCGACGAATAGGTTGCCCGGCGCGTGGGTGCCGTGCTCGTGGTCGCGAGCGGATTGAAACTGCACGACAGTGAGACGACGTTTGGTCACAATCCGCTCGACGAATTGCGCCAAGTGTGGCATACTCGAAGCCAGTCAGGTTACGCACAAAGTGGAGTTGAGACACATGCCAGCCCGTGAAGTTCTCTTACAAGAAGCCCTGCTTTTGCCGCCGGGAGATCGGGCGATGCTCGTGGACGCCTTGGAAGAGAGTCTCGATCACGGCGAATTCGCCACGCCGGAAATCGCCGCCGCATGGTCGGAAGAAATCGACCGCCGTCTGGCGGCCTATGATCGCGGCGAAACAAAGGCCGTGACGGTCGATCAAGCGCTGGATCACATCCGGCAGTCGTTGGTCGAACAGCGCGCGGGGCAGACCACGCTGTGAACATCCGCCTGTTGCCCGAAGCGGTCGAAGAGGCGAACGCCGCCGCGTTGTGGTACGACAAACGGCGTCTCTTTCTCGGCGATGAGTTCCTCGCCGAACTGCAATCGGCGTTGGCGATCATCGAGGAGCGTTCGCACGGAATGCCCGTGCTGGAGTGCTATTCCGGCTCGCATGACATCCGTCGCCAGTTGCTCAAGCGATTCCCTTACATGGTGATTTTCGCGTACCGCGACGAAGAGTGCCTGATCATCGCCGTGCCACACACGCGCCGCCGTCCTCTGTATTGGTTGAACCGCCTCCGTTAGAGAATGGCAAACGAAGCGTCAACAATCAGCAGTATCCAAAGACTAAGCCGAACGCTTGCTTCGGAAACGCCCGCCACGATGGTGGGCGAAACACGGGCAGGGATGCGACATCGGGCGGGGCGCTCTGAGTGCCCCGCCCGATGTCGATTTGAAAACACGAGAAGCCGCGTGAAGGTCATTCCCTCACGCGGCTTCGTCATCTGGTCTGCTGTTCGATCAGCCTGCCCGCTACTTCCGGCAATCGGGGCAGATGCCGAGATAGTTCGCCTGCGGCAGTTGCGCGGCGGGTTCGATCTCGGTCCAGCCTTCGTCCATCGCCTCCTCTTCGGTCGCGATCCCTTCGCCCGCGTCGCAGTCGCTGCACACCAGACTGAAGGGCAGTTCGGGCTTCCGGTGTCCGGCCGTGCGACGCAAGACGGATGCGATGTAGCAGTGCATCGCCTCGGGCGAGTATTCGTCGGGATAGAATCCGCCCTTGGCAAACCAGCATTGCAGGGCTTGGGCCAGTTCCCTTGCGGTCGCGTGGTCTTCGTCCTTCATTGCCTGAAACATGTCGAGAAACGTTTGATGGGGGTCCATGAGGGAAGCTCCTTGAAAGATGGTGAGTGAGCGGAAGTGATTCCGACCGCCGCAGAGCGGCCGGGAGCGTTGGTCAACCGGATCAGGCGGTTGGTTGGTCATCGCTCTGCCTGATGTCCTTGTCGGTGTAGTCAAAGCACGAGTCGCACAGTTCGCAGACGACAAGGTGGCGTGCGTGATCGCTGCCAGTGGGAAACGCATCGACACGGGATTCGCAACACGGGCAGAGCACGTAGAAGGTCGAGAGACTCGCTCGCCGCAACACAGTGACGGGGAACAAATCAAGAATGGTTTGATTCGAGTTCATGATGGACGCTCCTTGGAAACGCAGGGAATGAGCGAAAGAGAACCCGACCGCCGCAGAGCGGCCGGGAGTGTTGGTCAAACGGATCAGGCATCGGGCTGCGGTTGCAGGCCGTGCAGGAAGTCCACTGCCTTCGATGCGTGAGACGCGGCGGAGAAGATCGCCCGCTTGTCGTCCTTCAAGACCTTCAGCCAGTTGGCGAGATAGGCGGCATGGTCCTCCCGCACTTCGGGCGTGATGTGCAGGTCGGCACACAGAAACGCCGAACCCAACTCGGCCACCAGTTCTTCCATCGCGTAGCCTTCATCGCCCCAGCGTTTGCGGCCGAATTCCCGATTGAGACGGGACGGGTGCTTCGTCCAGTGGGTCAACTCGTGGGCCAGCGTCGCCGCGTGCGATTCGGCATCGACGAAGGTCTCGAAGGGCGGCATCCGCACATAGTCCGAGTCCATCGCGTAGAAGGCTCGATTCCCGCCGGTCCTGATGTCCGCCTTCGTGTGGGCGAAGAACGCCTCGGCCTGTTCGATGCAGGCCAGCGTCTCTTGCGGTGGTTCGACAATGGCCGTGAAGTGCGGGGGCAGTCCCTCGCATTGGAGAGCATTGAAGACCGTGTATTCCTTGAGGAACGGAATCTCGGCCTCGGTCTCCTGTCCGTCTTCGCTCTGGTCCTTCTTCTTGAAGGTGCTGGCATAGACCACGGGTGAGCCGTGTTCCCCTTTCTTCACGAATCCGCCGAGTTCCTTGGCCTGTTGAAAGGTCATCCAGAACGGGCAGTCGAACCCCTGCAATTCCGCAGACGCCCACAGCATCAGGATGTTGATGCCGTTGTAGGGCAGTCCGTTGTGTCGCAACGGTCGCGTGATGCGTCCGGCAGCGTGCTCGGCGTTCCACGGCTTGAGCCACGGGCGAACGCCCCGCTCAAGCTCTTCGATGATGTGGGCGGTAACGCGGGTGTAGATGTCAACGCGGGGTGTGGTAGCAGTCGTCATAGTCAGGTTCTCCCTCTTCAAGAATGGATTTGTTCGCGAGCCAAACAGCTCATGCTTTTGGCGAACGGAACAAAGAGCCAAAGGCCGGGGGGAGGGCAGTCAAGGACGACCGGCGCGGAGGGCACCCGTCTGCACAAGCGAGCTTCGAGCGCGGAAGATGGGGAGGCTGCCGCAAAGGTCGCGCGGCCAGATCCTTGACGGACCGGGGGCTTCTCCCCCCACGCTCAGAAAAACCGACAGCGCCGCAGGCATCGACTTGAGGCCAGAGGCCGTCGCACCAGGGGGCGTCAGGGGGCCACGCCGTTCGCGCTAGCAACCGCAGCGAAGCGCAGCCCGAAAGCACCCGCGAGGTGCCCGAATGACGGGATTGAAGACCTCGCGGCTTTGTATTGCTAAACCGCACCGTCACCGATAGTGGCCAATCCTTGTACTTCCAAGGCGACCACCGCCAAAAGATCCCAACACGGTGGTCTGAATTTGTGATCGGCACACACGACCCTGCCAAGTTGTCTTGAGTCGGGATGTGCATGTCAGTTCACTTGAAGTCGTCTGTCTCCGCAGGCACGCAACGGCGGCATGGTGCGTGTCAAAAGCGATTGAAGAGAGAAAAGATTGACGGCTGTGCTGCCGATTTGTAGATTACGTCCTGTAAATGATATTGATATCTAAAACAGAAGGGAGAGCCTGATGAAACGCAGCCGGTCGAACAATCCCGAGGGGAGGCCAAGAGAGTACGAAGACAAATTGCGGACGATCTCGCTGTCCCTGCCAGATTCGCTGGTCCAGTGGCTGGATCGACTTGCCGATGCGGCGGGGATTTCGCGGCAGCGGCTGATTGTGGAATGGCTGGTGATGGGGCAAATGTTGGAGGCCCACCAATACATCTGGACCACTTCCGAGGGAACCTGTTTCGACGAATGGCCCAAGCGTCCACCCAAGGTTGTCGGAATGACGAGGACTCGTTTCACGTACAAGGACGCCGCAGCGTGGTTTGCGAAGTGGGCGGAGAAGTTTCCCGACATGGAAGTCGAGGGGACTCGATTTGAGGTCACGCGAGACAGGGGAACTGATGCGACTGCCAAGTCTGAAGTGACGGCGGTCGTGCAATCGAAACGTCGCATCAAGAAGAAGAGCTAGAAAACAAAGAACCCCGAACCGTCGATTGTTTGGCGACTGCCGACGGCCGGGGCGATGTGTTGTGTCTGACAGAATGTTTTGCAACCTCTGCTCGACGGGGCTTGTGGCCCCCGTTGTGCGCCTGGAAAGGATTCCAAACTCATGCAACGACCGACGAATGATAGCGAACCGGGTGATGACACCCAAGAGGAAGGGGCCGCAGCGTGCGAAGTCACGCCGGTGGTCCCTCCCGTGGCGGGAGTCGATGGGCCGACCGCGTCAGCGGCGGACCCATCGACGGACGCCACCGGGGACGGGGCGTTGTCTGTTACACGCCCCCGGGAAATTTCAGTGGATAGTCAGCAGCCTCGTCCTGAGGACTGTCGGGTTCTGCTGGCGGGCATCGACACCCTCGACTTCGGGATGTACGTCGAGTTCGATGCGAACTGGTCCCGCATCGTGGCGAAGCTGGCTCAACTCAAGCGGGCCGCGC
>JAYUFF010000652.1:0-1728 GCA_043738825.1 Schlesneria sp. | reverse complement strand
GGGTGATAACTGAGTTTGTAAGCCAGCGCCTGTTCGGCGATGAGGAATGCGAGGAGCGCCCAAAGCAACCAATGCCGGATTTCAGAGCCAGCCTCTTTGCCCTGCACCCATTCGAGTTGGCCAAACTCCTGAATGGTGACGTGGCTGTTGCCGCCTAGCCGCTTGCGCAGGTCGGGCGTGGTCGCCAGCTGCAAATCACCCTCGCGCGGCGACACGTTGTAGGCAATCAACCGGTCCTCGCTAACCTGACTCTGAGTCATCAGGCGGACGGTGTAGATGCCCGGTTCGTCGGTGTCGCGAAAGGTCGCGGCGAGTCGCAGCGGCCCCTTCTTGTCCGCAGTGAGCGGCGCGGCGCTAGCCGCCGGTGGATTTACCGGTTTTCCCTCTGGACCGGCGGCTAGCGCCTTGCCGCTCACAGAAGCATCGGCTCCCAACTGTTCCGGCGACGCCTGAATCCGCGTCGTGTGTTCACCATCCGCGCCGGGAGACAGCACCTCAACCGTATCGGTGTAGTCGGCGGGGTTGAGCGACAGTTGAATCGGCTCGCCAATCTGTCGCGTCTCGGGACTGCGGTCGGTCCGCGCGATGTGCTTGATGAGTTCCAACTGCACGACGACGTAGCTGTAGTCGGTTGCCCAGTTGTTCCAGTCGGGCGAGATCGTGGTGAGGCAGGTAAAAACACGACCCTTGCCGAACGAATGTTCAAACAGCAGCGAATCGCCATTGCGCAGCGTGCCGAGTGTTCGCACGCGGTCCTTGCGTTGCTGATCGTCCTTCACCCACTCCTTCGACACGGGGAAGTACTTGTCGATCCGCACGCGACCGATGGTCGAGTCGCCCTCGCCCTCGAAGATGCGGAAGAGCGGATGGTTTACCGTGCGCAGGTCCGCGCCGGGATTGGTCGAATCGGCGACAAGTTCCCTCGGCGACGCATCGAGCGGCACCGGGAACAGCCCTTCGCCCTTGCGATAGAGCGCGTCGTTGTAGTGCGCCGCGCGCAGGGACTCACCCGCGAACCACGCGAGGCCGCCTCCGGCCGCGACATACTTCTCCAGCGCGTCGAGGGCATCGGCGGGGATCTCCGGAACATTGAGGAGGTAGATCGCGCGGAAGTCGTCGAGCGGTCGGCGACGCAGGTATTCGACGTTCTCGATCATCGGCGCGAAGCCCGTGCTCTTCGGGTCGGCCGCCAGAGCATCAGCCACATACGAGCCATCGTCGCCCGACGGATCGCCGTCCACGATCAAGACCGGCACCGCCTTCGGCACATCGACGGCGAGCGACCTCGCGTTGTCTTCCGCCAGCGCATCGGTGTCGAGGCTCACACGCAGCTTGTGCTTGCCCGAAGTCGTCAGTCGGACATCGACCTCGTGCGTGACCTCAGTCTGCGGGTCGATCTTCTCGAACATGACGGACGTTGGAATCTTCTCACCGTTGTCGAACAGAGCCAGCCGCACATCGGTCGCGACCTGTAGCGAAAAATTCTTCACCGCGACCTTCAGCCGCAGCGGCACATCGGCTGCGGCAACTTGGACATCGCCAGCCAATTCCGTCACAGCGAGGTTCGCGTGGAGTTCGGGCACAGTCCGAACAAGATTCACCGAGACGCCCGCATTGGTCAACTCTTCAACCGCCGCCGAGATCGCCTTCTGATCCTGCCAGTCCCGCTCGCGGAAGTCGGAGATGACGTGCAGGTGCTGCACGGCCCCCTTCTCTTCCGACAGCAGC
>JAYUFF010000651.1:0-4628 GCA_043738825.1 Schlesneria sp. | reverse complement strand
TTGCCTACGACTACCGCGCCGAGCACCTCCCGACGTTTGATGCCGAGATCGAGAGTCTCAAGCGGCACAAGGTCGAACTGACCGCGTGGTGGTTCCCGACCTCGCTCAACGACGAGGCGAAGCTGACGCTCGCCGTGTTCGAGAAACACAAGGTGACTCCGCAACTGTGGGTCACCGGCGGTGGTGGGCCGACGAAGGACGAGGCCGATCAACGTGCGCGAGTCATCGCCGAAGCAGGCCGCATCCGACCAATTGCCGAAGCGGCGGCGAAGGTCGGCTGCAAGGTGGCCCTCTACAACCACGGCGGCTGGTTCGGCGAACCCGAGAATCAGATCGCCATCATTCAAGAGCTGAAACTCGACAACGTGGGGATCGTCTACAACCAGCATCACGGTCACGATCACCTCGCCCGGTTCCCCGAGTTGCTTCAAAAGATGAAGCCGCATCTGTTGTGTCTCAATCTCAACGGCATGATGCCCGATGGCGAGCGACGTGGTCAGAAAATCATGCAGCTCGGCGAAGGGGATCTCGATCTGAAGCTGCTCAAGGTGGTGCGAGACAGCGGCTACACGGGACCGATCGGCATCCTCGGCCACACGCAGGACGACGCGGAAGAGCGACTGCACGACAACCTGGATGGCCTCGATTGGCTGTTGCCGCAGTTGAACGGCCAGCCTGCGGGACCAAAGCCGAAGATGAGGACGCCGGTTCCTGCTCCCCTCGCCCCGGCTCTGCGGGGAGAGGGGCCGGGGGTGAGGGGTTCTTCTTCCTCGAAAGACACCCCTCACCCTAACCCTCTCCCCGCAAAGCCGGGGCGAGGGGACAAGGCAGAGCCGCTCACCGAAGGCCGATTTGGCAAGGCTCTCGACGGACGCAGCGGCGGCGCACTCGTGAAGGGTCGCGAGGAGTTCCGTCAGTTCCCGCTGACCGTCGAGTGCTGGACGAAGCTCGACCAGAAAGATTCGTTCAACATTCTGGTCGCTCACGAACAAAAGTCGTCCGGCACACATTGGGAGTTGTTCACGATGCCGGGCGGCGCGTTCACTGTCTACTCGCCCGGCTTCTCGCCCGATCATTGCCACTCGGAAACGATGATTTGCGACGGCAAATGGCATCACGTGGCGATGGTCCTCGAAGCAGAACGCATTCGGCTCTTCGTCGATGGTAAGCCAGTGGCCGACCAGAAACACAAACGGACCGAAATGAAATCCGTCCCCGGTGACTTGGGTCTCGCGACGCTGATCGACCGGGGAATCGGCTACAGCGGTCTCATCGATGAAGTTCGCATTTCAAAAGGTGTGCGAGTCCCGACCGCTCTCCCCGACAAGCCGTTCGCTCCCGATGAAACAACCGTCGCGCTGTGGCATCTCGATGAACTCGTCGAGAACAAGCGACTCGACGACGCGACCAACAACAAGAACGCGGCTCTCGTGGGGCAGGTTTCCAACCTGCCCGAGTCCTCGTCCATCAATGCCTCGCGTGCAGGTTCCAAACCTGCACCACAGAAGATCGACGGCCATTGGGGAACAGACGCGGTCGGCTTCAACTGGACCGAAGCCGATTCTCGCGACGACCGCTTCGGCCAGATGGATGTCGGACCCTTTCTCAGCACGAGCCTCGGCCCGCCACTCGCCCCGACCGCATGGCACGATCCCGTTTACAAGGCGATCGTCGTGCGAGTCGGTTCGAAACGCCAAGCCTCGATCAGCTACGACACGGAACTGCTGCGAGCCACCGCCGGTTGGACCGGCTTCGTTCGGTTCGACCCCGCCCGCTTCGGCATCATCGGCGCACCTCGCGCGGATGGCCCGATCACGTTCGTCACACCTTCGCTCCCCGGCTGGTCGCTCACGGACGAGTTCCCTAATTTCCGCGCCGACCACCACTACGGCCCGCTGCCGAAAGAGGCCGCTCACTACGAGGGCCTCTATCGTCACGGCCAGCGCGTGGTGTTGAAGATGAAGGTTGAAGGTCGAAGGTTGAAGGTTGAGGGTCAGAAAGAATCTGCTCTTCGACCCTCAACCCTCGACCCTCAACCCTCAACCTTCATTCTCGAAACCCCGTGGCTGGAAGAGACCGCTGATGCGGCGGCTCTCACACGAACGTTGCTCATCGGTCCAATGCAGGTCGCATTGAAGATGCTCGTCGCCGATCCAAAGGCGCGCGTGCGGTTGCATCCTCGGTCGGAGAGCGCGTCCGTCGGGGCAGGACATGGCGGCTGCCACGTCCTCACCGTGGAGCCGCATGACAAGCCAGTCACGGTCAAACTGCTGATCGCCTCCCCCGACGTACACGAAGCGGCCTTCGACAGACTCGTCGCCGCTTCGCCCGCGCCGGAGGATGTGCTGGCGTTGACCAAGCCCGGCCCGGCGATCTGGGGTGAGCCGCTCGTGACGAAGGGGGAGTTGGGGAGGGTTGAGGGTCGAGGGTTGAGGGTTGAGGGCCAGAACAAATCTGACACTCAACCCTCAACCCTCAACCTTCAACCGCAGTTCTCGTACGTCGTCGATACGATCACGCTCCCGCTCAAGAATCCGTTCAACTCCCTCCTCTTCTGCGGCGGACACGATTTCCTCCCCGATGGCCGAGCCGTGGTCTGCACGTTGCACGGCGATGTTTGGATCGTCGATGGGATCGATGAAAAGTTGGAGCGGATCACCTGGCGACGCTTCGCGACGGGACTGTTCCAACCGCTGGGAGTGAAGGTGTTGGCTGAGGGACGAGGGCTGAGGGGCAAGGGACAGAAGGAAAATTCTCCTGCTTCTCCGTCGCTTGCCCCTCAGCCCTCAGCCCTCAGCCACCTCTTCGTCGTCGGCCGCGACCAGATCACGCGCCTGCACGATCTCAACAATGACGGCGAGGCCGACTACTACGAGAACTTCAACAACGACGCTCACACCACCATGAACGGGCATGAGTACGTCACGTGCTTGGAGACCGATCGCGCGGGGAATTTGTACTACGTCAAAGGAAACTGCGATTCGGCCACGCCTCACGACGGCAGTCTGCTGCGCGTGTCGGCCGACGGCTCAAAGCTCGATGTGTTCGCGACCGGCTTCCGCAACTCGAACGGCATCGGCATGGGACCGAACGATGAGATCACCGTCGCGCCGCAGGAGGGCGAGTGGACCCCGGCCTCGGGCCTGTTCGTCGTGCGCGAGGGTGGCTTCTACGGCGCGATGATGTCTCACCATCAAGCGACCCCGCCAACCGATTTCATCCGCCCGCTCTGCTGGTTCTCGCGTCGAGACGACAATAGCAGCGGCGGCCAGGTCTGGACGACCAGCGACCGCTTCGGCCCGCTCTCGAACCAGTTGCTGCACCTGTCGTACGGGCAGTGCAAGTTGAGGCTCGTGCTGCGGGAGAGTCGAGAGTTGAGAGACGAGAGACGAGAGCCAGAAAAGAAGGACGATGGTGTTTCTTCTGGCTCTCGTCTCTCGTCTCTCGACTCTCGACCCTTCAACGGCGGCTCCCTCGAACTGCCGCTGAACTTCGCATCCGGCATCCATCGCGGACGGATGAATCCAAAAGACGGCCAGCTTTACCTGACGGGTCTCAAGGGCTGGGTGTCGAGCGCGGTCAACGATGGCTGCTTTCAACGAGTCCGTTACGTGGGTCAAGAGCGAAGTGTCGAGAGACAAGAGCCAGAAAAGTCCGACGCCCCTGTTCGGCGCGGGTCTCCCGACCCCGCCGAAACGCCCGACCGCAGGTCTCCCTCTTCTCTGGCTCTCGACCCTCGTCTCTCAACTCTCGACTCTTTCCCCATCGCCATGCAGACGTATCGCAACGGAGTCGCCCTCACGTTCACTCGCCCCTTGCAACGCGAGGCGGCGGAAGACCCGAGCAGCTATCAACTCGAAGCCTGGAACTACAAGTGGTCTGCGGCGTATGGCTCCCCCGAGTACAAGCCCTCCGCACCGGGACAGGTCGGCCGCGACGAGGTCGAACCCAAATCGGCCACGCTCCTCGAAGACAACCGCACCGTCTTCATCGAGCTACCCAACCTGAAGCCCGTCGATCAACTCGCCATCGGCTATACGCTGCTGACTGAGGACAGCAAAGCCCTCGAACAGACGGTGACTCTGACGTTGAACGCGATCCCCGACCGAACGATGCCGGAAGGGAAGCTGCATCGGCCCACGGTCGATCCGGCCAAGGAAAAACGCATGGCGTCACTGGTGGCTGGCGTGCGCTGGCGAGAGGAACTGTTCGTCGGCGACCGTCGCTTGTCGGGTTGGTACGACGAAAGCCGGTCACTCTCTTGGAGTCGCCCTGCCATTCTCGGTGGGCCATTGCTTCCGAAAGAGACGACCCGCGTGGTGACCGGAACCGGCTGGCTGCGCGTGCCCGCCACGGGTCGCTATCGCTTTGCGGGGCATGCGTCCTCGGGGACGGTCACGCTCAAGCTGGATGAGCGTTCCATTCCATTGACCATCGTGCCCGTCGAGGTCGTGCTGCGCAAGGGACGCCAACCGATTGAAGTCACTCAAGTCGTCCCTCCGTCCGTCGAATTTCATTTTCGTCTGCTATGGGAGAGCGACCATTTTCCGCAGGAAGCCGTCCCCGCGTTGGCGCTGTTCTGCGAACCACGTTGGCAAAAACTGGACGAACCTTATCTCACCGGTCCG
>JAYUFF010000650.1:0-1730 GCA_043738825.1 Schlesneria sp. | reverse complement strand
GGTGCTCATTCGGGACGTGCCGCATGTGAGGCAGAAGCCGGACTTTTGTGGGGAGGCTTGTGCGGAGATGTGGCTGCGGTCGCGGAAGGTGGCCGTCGATCAGGACTATGTGTTTGACCAGTCGGGATTGGACCCGGTTCTGGGGCGCGGGTGCTATACGAAGGAGCTCGCTCAGGCTTTGAAGCGGATCGGGTTTCGGATTGGTGAGGTCTATACCTCGATCCCCGTTCGCACGGCCGAGACTGCGTTGGACAAGGCGTTTGCCGAGATGCACTCGGACTTGAAGCTCGGGGTGCCGTCGATCGTCTGCATGCACTTTGACGACCGGCCCCAGACGACCGAACACTTTCGGCTGGTGCTCGGCTATGACCAGCAGGCGGATGAAGTCGTCTATCACGATCCGGCCGTGGACGACGGAGCCAATCTGCGGATGGAGCGGCGGCAATTCCTCAAGCTGTGGCCGCTGAAGTATGCCGCCGACACGTGGACGCTCGTCCGGATGAGGCTCGACGCGGGCAAGCTCCCCACGGCGACGGCGACTGCCGCGAACGAGTTCACTGCGGCGGACTATGCTCAGCACATTCACGGGTTGCGCCAGCGGTTGCCTCACGCGGGCTTCTCGATCGTGATTCAGCGGCCGTTCGTCGTCGTGGGGGATGAGCCGTTGGAGACCGTGCAGCGGCGAGCCGATCAAACGGTCAAGTGGGCGGTCGAGCGGTTGAAACGCGAGTACTTCGCCAAGGATCCGACCGAGATCATCGACATCTGGCTGTTTCAGGATGCTCCCAGTTACGAGGAGCACACCGAAAAGTTGACTCGCCGCAAGCCGACGACGCCGTATGGCTTCTACTCGTCCACCGACAAGGCTCTGTTCATGAACATCTCGACCGGCGGCGGGACGCTGGTTCACGAGATCGTCCATCCCTTCATCGCCTCGAACTTCCCCGACTGCCCGTCGTGGTTCAACGAGGGACTGGCGTCGCTCTACGAACAATCGGGCGAACGAGACGGCCACATCATCGGCCAGACGAACTGGCGGCTGCGCGGCCTGCAAACCGCCATTCGCAAGGAGACGGTCCCCTCGTTTGAATCGCTGTGCCGCACGACGACGCGCGAGTTCTACGACCGGGACAAGGGGACGAACTACTCGCAGGCGCGATACCTCTGCTACTACCTGCAAGAGCACGGGCTGTTGACCAAGTACTACCACGCCTTCCGCAAAAATGCGGCGACCGACCCGACGGGCTACAAGACGCTGCAGGCGGTCTTGGGAGAAGAGGACATGGCCGAGTTCCAGCAGCGTTGGCAGGCGGAGGTGTTGAAGTTGGAGTTCCGGTAGGTCCGACCTCAGCTTTTCCGGAAAGTCGGCGGAGTGACAGGGTCGGACTCTTTCGTTTGCGGACGTTATTGCGATTGGTCAAGTTTTGGGATTGCCTTCAAAGTAGCCATCATCACTCCGCGTGATGAGCCTTTTCGAGTGGACGTCTAATCCCAAAAGGCTCGTCACGCGGAGCGATGACGGCTACGTTGGCCTGAGACAGCGCCTCGCTAGATATCGAAAGTCGGATGCGGAGCCGGTATTGTTGCTGGCCGTTGTCCCGGCTCTCGACTCTCAACTCTGGTCATTCGACTCCCATGAAAATCTGGTTCAACAAGGTTCACGAAGCCAAGCGGGTGCTGATCGAATCGGACTCGCCCGAGATTCGGATCGGGCGCGATCCGACGAACAT
>JAYUFF010000649.1:0-4635 GCA_043738825.1 Schlesneria sp. | reverse complement strand
CGTCGGCTGCCCGCCTCCACGACTCAGGCCGAACTGTTGGAACTGGTCGCTCAACTGAATGCGGATCGCGCGGTGCATGGCATCCTCGTCCAATTGCCACTGCCGAAGCACATTCACGAAACGACGGTGCTCGACGCGGTGAACCCGCTCAAGGACGTTGATTGCTTCCATCCCGAGAACGTCGGGCTGATGGTGCAGAACCGGCCGAGGTTTCTGCCGTGTACACCGCACGGCGTGCAGGTGCTGCTGCGAGAATCGGGCACGACCGTCGATGGAGCGCACGTCGTCGTCCTCGGTCGTAGCGAGATCGTCGGCAAGCCGGTCGGCATGATGCTTGTGCAAAAGGGCGAGACAGCGAACGCGACCGTCACGATCTGTCACAGCCGCACGAAGAACCTCGCCGACGTGACTCGCTCGGCCGACATCCTGATCGCGGCGATCGGCAAGCCCGAGTTCGTCACGGCCGAGATGGTCAAGCCGGGAGCCATCGTGATCGATGTCGGCATCAATCGGCTCGGCGAAAAACTGGTGGGGGACGTGGCGTTCGGTCCCGTCAGCCAAGTCGCCTCCGCCATCACGCCCGTCCCCGGCGGAGTCGGCCCGATGACAATTGCGATGCTGTTGGAGAACACGCTGACCGCCGCGCGGCTTCAATTCGTTCAGCCGCAATCAGACCGATGGGAGAAAGTCGTCAGCAAGACAGAACACTGATCTTCGCTCATTTGAATCAGTGCGGATCAGCGTCGATCAGCGTTCCGAAATCTTCGTGCCGACATCCGAGCGGAACGTTTGGTGGGTCACGGTTGACGTTGGTCTCAAGCGGTATCTTGATTGGTTCGTTGTAAAAATTTGATCAGGAGCATCTTCATGTCGCCACGAAAGAATCTTGTCACGTTCCTCGTTTTCCTCACGTTCGGTCTTTCAGTTCGAGCGGGTGAGTTCAACGAGGTGTTGAGCATCGGTGATGCGGCTCCCGTGTGGAGTAATCTGCCGGGAACGGACGGCAAGTCGCACTCATTGGCCGACTACAAGGACAAGGCCGCCGTCGTGCTGGTCTTCACCTGCGCGAGCTGTCCGACGGCGGTCGACTACGAGGACCGCATCAATGATCTGGCGAAGCGGCTCGGTGGACCGAACGGCAAGGTGGCGTTTGTGGCCGTCTGCGTGAATCGCGTGAAGGGCGACTCGCTCGCCGAACTGACCGAGCGGGCCAAGCAGCGGGAGTTTGCGTTTGACTACCTGCACGACGAGTCGCAAAAAATCGCGAAGGACTACGGGGCGATCTTCACTCCCGAGTTCTACGTGCTCGGACGCGATCGCAAGCTCGTCTACATGGGAGCCTTCGACGACAAGACCGATGCCACGAAGGTCGAGCAGCGCCACGTCGAGGCCGCGATCACGGCGGTCCTCAAAAGTGAGCCGCCTGCGGTGAAGGAAACGATCGCCCGCGGCTGCCGAGTCCGGTACGTGCGCGAGCGAAAGTAACGCGACAGCGCGCGCTCGCAATTCTTGTCTCCGCTCCCGCCCGGCTTCGAGGGGAGCGGGGACAAGAGCAGACGACCACCACTGAGCGACGGCACATCGGGACGTGGCACTGCTAACACTTGGATTCGTTCGCCGGTATGCTCGGCACGGTTCCAGCCACTGTGTGGGAGATGGTTCGTTGATGTATCGCTTTGCCGCTCAGAATCTGCTCAGTCGTCCCGTGCGTTCGCTGTTGGCGTTGCTCGGTTTGACCGTCGCCATCACGGGGATGGTCGGTCTGTTTTCGATCGCTGCGGGAATCGACGACACCGTCAGCCGAACATTCGGTCGCATCCCCGGCCTGGCGGCCATGCAGCCCGGTGCGCCGATCCCGTTGTTCTCGCGCCTTCCCGCGAGCTGGGCGGATGAGATTGCCCGCATGAAGGGCGTGCGCGTCGCTCGCCCCGAGATTTGGTCGCGCGCTCAACTCATCGAGGGCAAGCCGACGTTCAGTCCGCCCCGGTTGCTGTTTGGCATCGACATCGGGAACACGCTGGCGCTCTCGAAAGCCGTCTATCGTGACGACATCGTCACCGGCCGCTTTCTGACGAAGGAGGATCGCGGAACGTTTCACTGTGTCGTGAGCCACGAGATTGCCGAGTCGCTTCACAAGCGGATCGGTGACACGATTCGAGCGGACGGTCACGACCTGACCATCGTCGGCATCTACAATTGCAACTCGCTGTTGCTCGACATGGCGATCGTGCTCGATGTTCAGGCCGTCAAGACCATCGGTCGGATGGAGGAGGGGCTGGTCACCTCGATCTACTTCGAGCCGGATGGCACGGTGCCCAACAAGCAGTTGATGGAGGACGTGCGGACTCTGTTTCGCGGACGCAAGGTGGACGCCTCGCGCACGACGGCACTGGCGGCTCTCGGCAGTGGCGGCTCGCTCGACCTGATGAGTCTGGCGGCGAAGCTGATGCAATCGGCCCCGTCCAAAGAAGAACAGCCGACCGCGACCTCAGACGCTGATAGTGGCAAGGCAGACCTCACGGAAGAGGCTGTCGAAGTCCGATCGGCGGTGGATTGGGGCGACAAGGTTCAGGAACTGAGCGGCGACCTGGACATCTTTCTGTGGCTGATGACGGCGATCGGAGTCATCATTGCGCTGTTGAGCATTCTCAACACGATGCTGATGAGCGTGGCCGAACGGATGATCGAGTTCGGCGTGTTGCGGGCCAACGGCTGGTCGTCGTGGGATGTGCTGCGGCTCATCACCTGGGAGAGTGCGCTGCTCGGTCTGATGGGCGGCATCCTGGGTTGTGCGAGCGGCTGCGTCGTGGTGCTGGTCGTGAACTGGACGTTTCCGACGAAGGTCCACCTGTATGCCAGTCCGAGCCTGCTGCTGTTCAGCCTGGTCTTCAGCACAGTGCTCGGCATGAGCGGCGGCCTCTATCCCGCCTACTGGGCCGTGCGCATGTCGCCGATGGAAGCGATCCGCCGAGGTTGAGAACAGGAGAAACAAAATGAATACAAATGCGACGGATGTCATTTCATGCACAAGTGTTCGCGACATTGTCTCGGAAAGGAATCGTGTCATCAGATTGCTTTCTCCTGTTGACCAACAACGCCTCAGTCGCATTTTCACGGCATATTTGAATTCATATGGAATCGAAGGCGTATTTCAACGGATGAATGGGCGGTCAGTTTCAACAATCTTTAACGAATTCAGTGAGTCAGACGAACCCCAACCGATTGAGTCTGGGGAATTGAACGGCATCCGGTATTCGTTGTACGAAACGCCGAATGATCCGCAGTCGTGAGAAATGAACGGCAGGGTGGCTCATGACAGGATGAGCTTCGCGGTGTCGAACGATTCACCGTCGATTAGCGTCTCCATCCGCCCGACGATCTGTTTCAATCGCTTCTCAACCGCATCGGCATCCGCAAACGGGCGGCGTTCCAAGTAGAGCCATTCGAGCCACGTCCAGCCGCTGAGCAGCACGCCGCTGCGGTCGAGTACGGCCACAAGTGCGAGTTCGCTTGCCGTGAGAGGCCGATGCCGCTGGTACTCGGCCAGCGCGAAGTCCCACGCCGCGCGATCGTCCTTCACGAGGCTGCCAATCAGCCGCGACAGATCGCTCGCCACGCTTTCGGTTCGGCAGGCGGAAGGGTCGATCAGTCCTGTTACCTCGTTGCCGGTGAACAAGACGTGATCGTGCCACACGTCGCGCAGACACGGCTGCAAGCGAACGGGCACTTCGTGAACCAACTGCAACTCGGCGACCACGCTGGCGCGACCACGCTGAAACAGCGTCAGGATGTGTCCGGCGCGTTCACGAATCGCAGAGTCCTTCGATTGCTGAATCCTTTTTTTCATGTGGTCCATTTGCTCGGAGTCGGCAGCCCTCAGAATCGCCAACCGTTCGGCAACAGCCGGTGATGGTGAAGACGCTCGACTGGCGAACCACTGTGCGGAGTCGGCATCGGGGACAAACCGCTCGGCCGCGAGATGCCACTGCGCCAGCGCGGCCATCGCAGCTCGTAGCCGCTCGTTGGTTGGGTTGGCATGAAAATCGGCGACGCCCGGCAGCCACGGTTCGAGTTGCCAATCGTCGATGATGCCGTGAGGCAGCGACGTACCGTCGTTCGTTCGCAGAGGAACGGCCACGAATTTGAAGCCGCTCATTCGCAGATGTTCCAGCAGGCGGTGCAGTCCGAGGATTCGTTCGCGCGGCAACGCGGACCTCGGCCAGCGGCGTAGCGCGAAGTCGCCCGCCACGGTGACGACGCGCCAGATCCCGGCTCCGCTGAAGCCGCCCCGGTTTCCGAGCGGTTCCACCCGCAACGGTGTCACGCGCGGAGCGTATTGCGCGAGGACGTAGCGGACGGATTGGTCTTCATAGTTGGACTGCATGCTGACCCCCTCACCCTAACCATCTCCCCCCAGTATTCGTTCCTGAAGACAGGGCGGGGGAGAGGGGACAAGGCAAGAATCATCGCTCGCAAGCGTCATCTCAAGTGCAAATCTCACCGACGCCGGAATGCCTCGCGCCGCCGTTGCACCTTGTCAACAAAGTTTCACCACAATTGTTGACGACTCGCCACCATGACGTATGTTTGCCATACCCTCGGCTATGGAATGGTCTCCCAGCACGGTGTGAGTCG